>DATEGR010000439.1:0-3700 GCA_035279985.1 Verrucomicrobiia bacterium | reverse complement strand
CCGTGCTGCTGGAAATCTTCACCGACGAAGGCGTGGGCACGGAAATCGTGCTCTGATATTTGCGATTTACGATTTATGATTTACGATTGAAAGGCTGTTGGAGTTCACGCTTTAGCGCGGGTGACCGGACGGGCCGTGTCCGGCAAGCTAAAGCTTGAACTCCAACGAAAATCATCAATGGACCCGGCCGCTTACATTTTGCGCGAGAACACCGGAACTTCCGGTATCATGGAAACTGCCCGGACGGTGGCGGCCACGTTGGCGGAGCACGAGATTCCGCATCTGGTCGCGGGCGGATTGGCGGTGCAGGAGCACGGCTACCCGCGCGTGACGATCGACGTGGACATCGTCGTACCGGACGTGCTGGAGGCGGTGGAATTTCTCACGGCCAATTTGGCCGGGCCGTTTTACCGCGTGCCTGAGGTCCAGGACCGCGTGGAAGACCGGCGGAACGGCGTCATGGTGGATTTGCTGCCGGCCGGAAGAGTTTTGCAGCGCGGCTGCAAAGTGCCGTTTCCACAGCCCGGCAAAGTGGCCGAACAACTCCAGATTGTAACGCTGGAGGAATTGATTTCGCTCAAACTCGACAGTTGGGCAAATAACCCTACCCGGCGGCTCAAAGATAAAGCTGATGTCGTCGAGTTAATCAAATACCGCAATTTGCCACGCGACCTGGCGGTGAATCCCGCCGTGCGCGCGCACTACCTCGAAACCTGGGACGCGTTGCAGGCCGAGAAATAAATTTCTTTGTGTCCTTTGCGCTTCTTTGCGGTTAAAACAATCCGCCGATGAAAGAAATCGTGCCATCACCGCCGCCACTTCTGCACAACCAGTACGAGTCCGTGCGGCAATTGTTCAGCAAGAACGTCGTGCCCAGTTACGGGCGCTTTGACCTTGTGCTCAGTCACGGCGCGGGCAGCTACGTCTTTGATGTCGCGGGCAAACGCTACCTCGATCTCGGCAGCGGCATCGCGGTGTGCTGCCTCGGGCACGCGCACCCGGCCATCACCGACGCGCTGGTCGAGCAATCGCGCAAACTGATTCACGTATCGAATTTATATTTTACCGAACCCCAGGGCCGGCTGGCTGCCGAACTTGTCCGACGCATCGGCGCCGGCAAATGCTTCTTCGCCAACAGCGGCGCGGAGGCCAACGAAGGATTGTTTAAGGTCGCCCGCAAATTCGGGCATGACGAAGGGCGGTTTGAAATCCTGACCGCGACGAATTCGTTTCACGGCCGCACCCTGGCCGGCATTGCCGCGACCGGACAGGACAAGGTTAAAAAGGGATTTGAACCGATGATGCCGGGTTTCCGGCACGTGCCGTTCAACGATCTGGCTGCCGCCCGTGCGGCCATTTCGCCGGCAACGGTCGCCATTCTGATTGACGGCGTGCAAGGTGAAGGCGGCGTCACGCCCGCCACGGCGGAATACCTGTTCGGCCTGCGCGCGTTGTGCGACGAGAAAAAACTGCTGCTGCTCATGGATGAAGTGCAGTGCGGATATTATCGGAGCGGGACATTCCTCAGTTTTCAGCGGATTCTGGAGGAGGTAACGCAGGCTTCCCAGCCTGCGGGTTCCGGCGGCATCCCTGCCGCCGCCACGGAGCCGGGAGGCTCCGTGAACTCGCAGACAAGGATGTCTGCGCTACAAAAGTTTCTGCCTGACGGCGTTTCAATGGCCAAATCGCTCGGCGGTGGTTTTCCCATCGGCGCGTTCTGGGTGCGCGCGCCGTATGCGGACCTGCTCGGACCGGGCACGCACGCCACGACGTTCGGCGGCACGCCGCTGGCCTGCGCCGTGGCGCTGAAAATCCTGGAAATCATCGAACGGGAGCGGCTGGATGAGAACGCCCGCAAACTTGGTGACTGGATGAAAAGCGAATTGGAACGGCTGGCCGCGTCCCATCCGCGAGTGGTCCGGCGGGCGCGGGGATTCGGTTTCATGCTCGGTTTGGAACTGGTGGAAAGGGAAAAAATCCCGGCGTTCGCGTCGAGTGACAAGACGGCGGCGGTCCAGTTTGTCAACCGGCTGCACCAGGCCGGCGTGCTGACCATTCCGGCCGGAACGCAAATCGTGCGGCTGCTGCCGCCGCTGAACCTCAAGCCGCAGGAGGCCGGCGAGGGGATCAGCAAAATCGAGGAAGTGGTGAGGTCGCTGGTGTGAAATATTCAAGCCATTCTCCCTCACCCCGGCCCCTCTCCCGCTGGGAGAGGGAGAAGTTCAGGCCGGTTTCTGCAACATCAAATGACGGCTTTGGCCGGATGCGCTCCCAAAAACGCCGGGGTATCGGCGTAGGTTCCCTCTCCCAGCGGGAGAGGGGCAGGGTGAGGGAGAACATTTACTCAAAACGGAATAGCGATGTTAAAGCAGAAACCCAGAATCACCCGGATTGCCCGCAATTTGCGACGGCGTGAATCATGGGGTGAGCGGCTGATGTGGGCATGGCTGCGCGACCGGCGTTTTGCCGCGTATAAATTCCGGCGGCAACATCCAATCGGGCCCCATATTCTGGATTTCTTTTGTAACGGCGCAAAACTGGATGTCGAAGTGGATGGCTTTCAGCATGGCTCGCCGGAAAACCAGGTCAATGATGCTGTCCGCGACGCGTTTCTGGAAAATCAAGGGATCAAGGTACTGCGGTTTTGGAGTTCGCATTTGCGTCGGGACAACCAAGCCATTCGGGATAAAATCTGGCAGACCTTGCAGGAACGAGCGCCGCAGCCGGTCCCAGGTTATTGCGTGCCGGGAAATGCGGCTTCAAACAGAAATTGAGAACTGTGAAATATTCAAGCCGCTTTCCCTCACCCCGGCCCTCTCCCGCCGGGAAAGGGAGAAGGGCAGAGTACGGTCTTGACTGAAATATGACTCCCGCCGCGCACAAACATTTGTCTGCCAGCGATCCGGTGATGCGCCGGCTCATCCGCGAGTTCGGTCCCTGTGCACTGAAGCCGGAAACGCGCCGGTCGCCGTTTCAATCGCTGGTATTGGCGGTGGCGCACCAGCAGCTCCACGCCGCGGCGGCAAACACGATTCTCACGCGGTTCAAAAAATTGTTTCCGCACCGGAAATTCCCGCGCCCGGGAGATCTGGCCGGTATCACCGACGGGCAAATCCGCGCCTGCGGCTTTTCCCGGGCTAAAATCAAGGCGATCCGGGACATCACGGCCAAGACGCTGACGGGTGTCGTCCCGACTTCGCGGCAAATCGTAAAATTATCCGACGCCGAAATCATTGCGCGTTTGACGGAAGTTCGCGGCGTCGGCCGGTGGACGGTGGAGATGCTTTTGATTTTCCAATTGGGCCGTTCGGACGTTTTGCCGGCGGACGATTTCGGCGTGCGCACCGGCTTTTACCACGCTTATCGAAAGCGCGACCTGCCCCGGGTAAAAGACCTGCTGGCCTTCGGCGAACGCTGGCGTCCGCACCGCACCACTGCCGCCTGGTATCTCTGGCAGGCAGCCAACGCGTCACGTAAAAAGAAGTGACGCGTCGCCGGATTCGGGTTATACATTTTATTTGGGCTCAATTCCAAAAAACTTTTGAAAATGAAGCATCTGTTGTCATTGGAAAAGTTGCCGAGCGCGGACATTGAAAAAATCCTGCGCGACGCCGTGGTGTACAAGCGCGAGCGGGCGCGGCGCGACAAGCAGCCGCTGGCCGGACAGGTCTGGGTGCTCATGTTTTCCAAGTCCTCCACC
>DATEGR010000438.1:0-4993 GCA_035279985.1 Verrucomicrobiia bacterium | reverse complement strand
GTATTTCATCGATGTAATCGTTCGCACAAAAAATATTGATGATCTGAATTTCGCCGCCGCTGGCTTCAATTCAACGGCACCTTTTCGACATTGGAGGTTTTCTGGTACCGATCCAAAGCTGAGTTGTGGCCATGGGAGGCTGGTTCACGGCTGCAATCTGGTCGCTAAAATTTTATAACTCAACTGAAAACTGAAAAGGCGGTGATTAATACCACGTTTGGCTTGAAACTGCACTATTCGCTGCGAGTTGTAGCGGCGGTCTGCGACCGCCGAGGAATAATCAGAACGGCGCTCATAGAGCGCCGCTACAGTGCAATTTCAAACCGAAACTGGTATAACTCCCTCCCGTCCCGGGGTTGTTTGTCGGGATGGGCTCCGGCACAGTATGGGATGGCATCGCTGCGCACACAGGTTGGAAAGCAACGCTTGAAAGCCGGCAGGCATCCGGGATTACCCCACCAGTTTGATGCGACGCGTGAGTCACACCCAAGGCAGACTCTTCTCCCAAGCCAGGAGTGCAAGCCAGGTCCCGGAATCTGCGGTCACGTGGATGTTCGACCTGCCGTTCAATCCATTTTGACCGCTTATTACCTTCGGCTTACTGGCTGAGTTTCAGGCGATAGAATTGATTGGTTCCCGCCATCTCGATCAGCTCCAGATAAGACGGCGGCCCGCTGGCGATGAAAGTCTATCGACATTTGCGCGAAAGTCATTCCACGACGATGGCACAGAAGATCCATTCCCTTGAAGAGGGCCAAAGTGAGAATGAGCCAGCCACGAGATCCGTGCCATGATTGTGCCGCACTCTTGCTGGGCAAACGTTCCAATCGCCGACTTGCTGATATTCGCGATCTCCGACAGCTACGAACAATCGTGGAAACGGCAAGGTGAAGTGGCGGACAATTTCACATGCGGCAACCGCTTGATTTTGTCCGCCGAAGGTCAAGGGTCATTCAGCATCCATTACGCAGCGGAAACCCAACGTACCCGCACGGTCTGTGCCGGGACACATCAACAACAGTTTCCCGTGTTCATTCAGTTTGGCCGAGTTTGGGAAATACCAGTCTGAGCCTTGCGCATGGTAATAGCTGCCGCCGCGAATGATGGCGGCGCGGGTGTGCTCGTCCACGTATTCATCGGTCCATTGCCAGACATTACCGACCATGTCCCGGACGCCAAACGGGCTGGCGCCTTGCGGATAACCATCCACGTTCGCGGGCGACCGCAGCGCGCGGCCTTCGTCAGGCGGCGGCACAGCGTCCGCTTTCCACTCATGGCCCCAAGGATAAAGTCGGCCGTCTGAACCCTGGGCGGCGTATTGCCATTCCCATTCGTGCGGCAGTCGTTTGCCCGACCAGTGCGCGTAAGCGCGGGCATCTTCCAGTGATACCCACGTCACGGGTTTGTCGCCCCAACCGGCCGGGTAATTCCCGTTCTTCCAATCCTTGAGAAAATTGTAATCGTCACGCGGATGATAGCCGGTCGCGACCAGAAATTCCTTGAATTTTGCGTTGGTGACGGGGTCGCGGTCCATGAAAAACGGTTTGATGATCATGTGATGCCGGTGATTTCGCCGCGGCGAATCCTCCCACGGATATTGCACATCCACGCCGACCGCGTCCTCGCCTTCAATCTCGATTCCCGAAACGACGAAGTTGAACGACGCGCCCGGAATTCTGACCATTCCCGGCGGCGCTGCTTTTACGGGCCGGGTGGGTTGAATTGCAACCTGATGCTGCGGCATGAATTTCCATTTATCCGAAAAATCCGCGAGCGGCTTCCGCGCCAGGGCTTTCATGCCTGCGAGAAATGATTGGAGGGCACTGTCGGAACCGGTTTCGGTCGCCAACATTGCACCGTAACCATGCGCCTCGAGCTCGAAATTTAATTCTGCAGAAACAACACCCTGGTTGGTGACCACGGCTGGTTTCAACTCGACGCCGTGCCAGAGATCAAAGCAGCGGGTCGAGGGATGGTATGGAATTCGGATTTGCGGCCCCGAAACGTCGTATTCCGCGCGGTTCACAACAGTCCACAAAGTCTGGCGCCGGCCGGGAAATTCGCTGGCGAAAACGCCGTGCTGCAGCACAGGAAAGTGGGGCTCCCAATCGCGGCTGACCCACAAGCCGGCAAAGGCGCGCTCGATGCGGGCGACCCGGCGCAGCGCCTCGGCGTCGCGCGGCGTCAGGCCGTTCCAGATGCCCCAGATGTTTTCCCAACTTTCGAACCCAACGCCGTTGAAGAACGATTGGTGCAGATCGTCGGTGTGATCGCGGGCCCAGCGGTTGCAGACGTTGACCATGTGCCGTGGCTCGAGCCATTTGTATTTGCTGACGGAGGGAACGAAATCATATGGCGCCCAATACCCCCAACTCATGTTGTCCCACGGCAGATCCGCCAAATTCTTCAATCCGACTTCCGGCTCGAAGGCCAGAACATGCCCCGATTGATCCGAGGCTTGACGATATTCCCGGGGAATGCCGCTCATGGTGTCGCCGTTTACACCGTCGGCGTTCACCGTTTTCATCTCCCGGGCAATGGCCGTCCACAGCGGCCCGGCTTCTTCACGCGTGCCCGTGTCCCACGGCATGACGGGAAAAAGCACCTTGACGCCGCGCCGATGAAAATCCGCCACCATCTGGCGCACACCGGCAAGACCGCCGGGAAGAGCGCGGACCAGGTCAAATTGATTGCGATCATCAATGCCAATGTTGGGATAAACCGCCCAAATCAAAACGGCATCAATGCCGCCGTAACGCTTCCCCAAATCATCAAGGTAACGGTCCACGGTGTATTTGCCGCTGACCGGATCATAGAAATACCGGTCCTCGACCATCATCTGCGGCTGGACGAAGCTGCTTTGTGCCCACTTGAGTTCCAGGCGGTCATACTCCGCGCCACTGTAATTCATCGCTGCCAGATTCTTCGCGCGCCAGTCCTTCATTTCCGCCAACCAGGCGGGCACTGCCTCTGCTGTCTGCGGTCCGGCAATGGTTTCGTCGGTCATGGCGAGCGGCGGCGTTTGCCCCAGCGCAATCGCCAGGCTGAACCAGATCATCAGCCCGGCCGCAACCGGTATCGGTCCCACTCGGCCCGGAAAGGATGATCGTGTCATCGTTACCAGCCCTTTTCCCAGAAAAGAAGTTGGGTTACAAGTCCGTGCTTCGAGCCTTCTTTTTGGCGGAGTGGCGTATGTATGATGGGCTCCTTTCAAGGAACGTGGACGCGATAGAAGCGATATGACAAAGAGACAACACTGTCTGTAAATCTGTATTGGCCGGGGCTGGTTTCGGTCGCGGCGCCGAGCCACTGCCAGTTTGACAAATTTGATGAAGCCCACACGTCATAAGTCGTGTTGGACGAACCTGTAAAGGTGAATTGAAATGCCCTGCCTCCACCAGCACCGGTCCACTGTGGTTTCGTCAACGTTGGAGCCATCGGCGGAGCGTCAGGGACCAGAGAGTAAGTCCAATAGTTATATTCGGTCCAGTTACCGGCCGGAGAGACCTTGATTTGGACTGAACTTTTTCCACTGGTGCAGGAAACCGGGATCATGAAGTCACTGTCCCGCCAGCAATGGAACGGGTTGCTGCCGGCACAATACCAGGTGCCCACCAGCGCCCCATCCACATAAACGTCGGCCGATTGGTTGGGAATGCTCTGGTCAAACTGGCGGCGCAGGATCGCCCCGGCGTTGTTCGGCGGCAAGGCCATCGTAAATTGGCTGAATCCCATGTCCGCCCGGCCCGTGTTGGTAATGATCACGCTGTCGAAATTCCCCTCAAAAGTATAGGCATTCGTTCCGCTCCAGGTTTGATTGCTGATGCTGTAGGAATGGGCGGTCTCACTGGCGGCATCGCCGACATTCAACTGGTCGCTCAAAACGGACCGGGGCGCCGGCTGGTAGTAGTAATAAGCCAATGTCCAGACATTCTCCGAAACCTCATCCACACCGCCGTGTTGAATTCCCACCGTAATGTGTTTTCTGAACGGAATGGCGTCGGACAGGAAGAACCGATAGGCAGAGGTATAATTGTAGTTCGTATCCGACAGATCCGCTGTGTTGCCGTGGGTCGGCAAACTGAACAGCCCATTTTGGAAATACCAGCCGCCGTTGAAAAAATCCTCCGTCCCGGTTCCGTAAAACGCCGGCGTTTGGCTGTCGTCCACATAAATCCGCTCGTCTCCTTCCAGAAAGCCGCGGTTGAGCGGCCCCATCATGGACATGACGATGCCCACCAAATGGCCGGCGCCCTCCGCATCCAACAGGGTGATGTCCGAACCGTTGGTGGTGGGGATTTCACTCCTGAATTGTGTTTTGAAGCAACCCACATCAGCCAATGAATTGGTAAAAGGTTGGTATTGGATTTCCGAATGAATGTTCGTCGTGGAACCGGCTCGATGGCTGATCATTTGAATCACCGCGCGCCGGGCAAAGGGCATGGGAAAAAAACAATACAGGTCATTATTGGAATCGATGCCGACGGGAAGGCTGCGCGTGGGATAAAACGCGAATTGGCCCATGGCAAAAAATGAGCCGATGGGTGCATAAACGCTGGGGCTCCTCTCGCCGTCGAAGGCAATCTTGAGCCATAAGTTGGTGAGCAGGTCCGCCATATTGGTATTCGATGCCGACGGAAGTCCCGGAATGTTCAGCTTGATGGACGCGATGGAATATGGCCCGGACACATCCAGAAGCGTTTGGGTTGAAGAACCCGCAGGATGGGAGCGTCCTGATTTGAAAGCAGGGCACGACGCAGGAAGTGCTCGCGCCGGCGGCTCGTCACCTCGTCGCCGATAACCCGGGACACTACCCGCAAGATTAAAGGTATTGGAAACGGTAATGTTTTCGATCTGGCTTTTGGGGTCAGCGCCGGCGTTGTTCCACAGATTCACCACCGCGCTGGAATTTTCGTTGCCGGTCCAGGTTGTTATGGCTGTGTCCGGGCCGTAAACATCATAACCGATGTTATAATAAAACCTGGAGGATGTC
>DATEGR010000437.1:0-5512 GCA_035279985.1 Verrucomicrobiia bacterium | reverse complement strand
TATTACTCCGCCAACAACGGCGCCACCTGGACAGCTTCCACCGGAGGCCCCAGTGGAACCCGGTCGCCGGTATCCGATCGCGTCAACGGCAATAAGTTCTACATCTATACCAGCAGTTCCAGCGGCCGACTGTACGTCAGCACTGACGGCGGCGCGAGTTTCAGCGCGGGCGCGGTCATCTCTGCCAGCTCATCCAGTCTGGTGCCGCGCACCGTTTTCGGCCACGAGGGCGACCTCTGGCTTCCTCGCGGCACCGGCGGGCTGGCGCGCTCGACGGATTCGGGTTCAAGCTTTTCAACGTTGGCGACCGTCCAACAGGCGACCTATGTCGCATTCGGTCGGTCTGCCACCGGACAGAGCTATCCGGCGGTTTTCATCATTGGCCAAGTCGCCGGCGTGACGGGAATCTTCCGTTCCGATGATCAGGGTGCTTCCTGGACGCGCCTCAACGACGATCAACACCAGTTCGGTCTTTCGTGGGTCCATTGTTTTTGTGCGGATCCACGGGTTTATGGCCGGGTTTACTTCGGAACCGAAGGTCGCGGGATTATTTACGGCGAGCCGGCGGCCCCGGCTCCGCCCGAGATCACCCTCACAACCCTGCCCGGCAATCAACTTCAGCTTGAATGGCCGCAAGACTACATCGGCTGGCACTTGCAAATGCAAAACAACGCGCCCGGCGAAGGGCTGGGCACTAATTGGACCGACGTGCTCAATTCCACATCCACGAACCGGGTGACCGTGACGGTTGACACAGCCAATGCCAGTGTATTTTTCCGACTGGCTTCGCAGTGATTTGTTCAACGAACGAGCAGCGTAACGCGGATCATTCTTTGGTGACGCCGATCGGTCGCTGCGGAAGTTGCTCCTTTAGACCGTCCATTGTCACGCGATCAGATACTGATGGCTGCGGCATCATTTACGGTAACCCGGTTCCAGACCTTAAATGACCGCGCCCCTTCATCAAAACACCGGGCCGGTATCGCTTAATCGAACTTCATCTGCACTGGTTTGCCGTCGTATTTAATCAAACGTTCGGGCACGGCGGCGAAGGAGAACCCTGCTGGTTTGTCTTTGGTAACGAGTACCAGATTAAACGTGCGCTCTTTCAACATGCCTTTGAACGTGCCTTCACGTTTGCCGAGGGTCAGCGTGTGCCCGGCGTCATCCCAAAGTATTGGAATCCGGGCGAACGCGCCGTGTTCGTAGTCGTACGTCAGCCCGTCGTCCTCGTAGAGTGTAAACCTGCCATTCGCACCTGTGTAAATATAGAGCGTGATGGGATCAGTGGGTTTTTCGCCGGTGTATTGAATTTCCGGTCCGGTGGGAACGATGGAGCCCGCCCGCACATAAATGGGAATCGCATCGTAGGGCGCCGGTGCGTCAATCGTTTGCGCGCTTCCCAGCCATTGACCGTTCCAAAAATCGTACCAGCCGCCTGCCGTTTGCGGCAAATAGACCGCCCGGGTGCGCGCCTGGTACGTTGTCACCGGATTGACCAGCAGCGCCGGGCCAAACATGTATTCGTCACCCACGTTGAAAACATTGGTGTCAGCGGGAAAATCCATGACGAGCGCCCGCATGATGGTGCTGCCTTCATGCGTCACCGCCCCGGCGAGCGAGTAAATGTATGGCAACAATCGATAACGGATGCGGTCGAACTTCAATTCGGCTTCATAGGCCGGGCTGCCATTGCCACCAAACTCCCACATTTCGCGGTAAGGATATTCGCCATGGACGCGCAGGAGCGGAACGAATGTACCGAACTCAAACCAGCGCGCGTTCAATTCATTCCATTCCTCCGCGTCTTCGGGTCTTCGATTCTGACTGGAAAAACGGGCCGGCGGTGTAAAACCCCCCGTGTCCATCGTCCAATACGGCATGCCGGAGAGACAAAAGCCCAGGCCCGCCGTGATTTGTGAACGCATCGCTGCCCAGGTGGCTGAGGTGTCCCCGGACCAGACTGCTGCTGCGTAACGCTGTTCCCCGGCAAAACCGGAGCGCGTCAGGATAAACACGCGTTGATGGGGCGCCGCCTGCCGCTGGCCTTCATAAATCGCCTCGCTGTTGACCAGGGGATAGGCATTCAACATCCGCGCGCCCGTGCCCATCGCGGTCGGGTGCATGTGCGAGCGCTGGCTCGCCACCGTCACCGACGCCGTCATTTCCGGCTCACTGGCATCCAGCCACCAGGCGTCCACGCCTTTGCTGAACAGCGCCTCGTTGATTTGTGACCAGAACAGTTTCCGCGCCCCCGGATTAAAGGCGTCGTAAAACGTGTCCGGATGGCCGGTCCAATCGATGACGTCCTCACCCAGGTTCGGCTCGTAGAGGTAATGATGCGCGCGCATGATTTGGAAGTTGGTCGCGGTGGGATAAAATTTCGGCCAGACGGAAATCATCAAATGCGCGTGATACTTGTCGTGGATGTCACGGATCCAGCCAACCGGATCCGGAAAACGCGCCGGGTCGAATTGATGTGACCCCCATTGGTCTTCCTTCCAGTAAAACCAGTCCTGCACAATGTTGTCGATCGGAATACCGCGTTGGCGGTAACCGGCCAGCACGTCCAGGCTTTCCTGCTGGGTCTGGTAACGCTGCCGGCATTGCCAGAGGCCAAAGGCCCATTCCGGCATCATCGGCGCCGGCCCGGTAACCTGGCGATATCCGGCGATGACGTCGTCCAATTCCGGTCCGTAAACGAAATAATAATCAATGCCGTCGCCGACCTCGGACCACAATGAAGTGTCCGGGTCGGATGATGGCTTTTTCCAGAACAACTGCATCGTTTCCATCCCCTGCTCCTTCGTCCATTCCAGTTTCAGGTGGTAGCGATGCCCCGCCTCAAAATGGACCCGGGCGATGCTCCACCAGGGCAGCCAGCCCTGTCGCCAATGGGACATGACCAGCCGGCCGTCCACCCATGCCTTGATGCCGTTGTTGGAAAAGGTCTCGAGCATGTAATCGCCGGTTTCGTCCGGCTGGACCTCCCCTTCCCAACGGATGCTCACGTTGCCGGTCGGCGGCAGGGCGGGATTAATCAGCAGGTTCGGATTCGTCGCGCCGGCCGGCACGGCAATGTTAATTCCCGGATCCGCACGATTGGTGACGAACCGTTCGAAATTCTCGCCTGCAAAATAGGAACCGGTTAAACCGCCAGGATGGCCGTTCGTATCAAACAATTCATCGGCGGGAATCGGCTCCGGCTGAGTCAAGTCCCCAAAGCGCGTGTAAGAGGTGTTGTCCCACAAAATACCGTAGCCGCGGCTGGAGACGAGGAACGGAATGGCCACGGTGCCGTTGTGCTGCCAAAGATCGAGCGGATAGCCTTTGAGGTTCATCAGCCCCAATTGCTGCTGGCCGATCCCGTACAGCGCTTCACCGGGGTCGGACTGCCATTGTTGACGCACATGAAAGGTAAGATCGCCCTGCACCACCGCCGGGGCCAAAGTGCGGCCATCTTTGCTCTCGGCAAGAATCAGGTGGCCGGCAGCATCCGAAAAAGAAACCGCGCCGGAAACGAGGTCCACGTGCGCCTGCAATTTGTCCGTGGCCAGAACCGCTTCGCCGTTTTCAACTTTCAGCGACCATGAGGTACGAACGTCATGCCGGACTCCCGCTGCCAGGGTCTTGCGCGTGAAAAAGGCGGCGTCTTTCGCATAAGCCACCCGGATAATGTTGTCCGCGCAAACTTCAAGTTTCAGCAGGTGGCCGCCGACATGAAAAAGGACACCGTCATCCAATTTTTCGGGTGGAACCGGCGCCGCGCAGATTGAAAATTGACCGGCCACCGCAATGGCCGCAAGCGGGAGAAACAATTTATTGAGCATCGTAAAACGCTGGTAGAGGGTGGATACGGTAAATCAAATTTTGTCTGTACCGTTGGAACAAAATGGATGCCAATTGATTTCGCACGACTTTGCATTATAAAGTCGTCCGGACACGGCCGAAAGATTAAACCGGTCAAAAGTAGTGAGACGATGCAGTCCAACCCCGCCCCGGGCATTAAAAGGGTCGAAAGCCAGGGTCGAGGTCACCGGCGACCAAGGACGGATAATCGTTGAGCGATGAAAGTTGAGAGTCCAGAGGGCAGTCCTGAGCAGGCCGGCGGCCTGTCCCGTCGGCTCATCGCGCCGAAGTCCAACGAAGGCGGAAGTTTCGGAGCGAAGACGGATAACCTCGCCCTACGGAAATTGGATCGTTAGGCTGCGTCCGCTTATGGATCAGGATACATTCACGAGGATAACCGTAGTGCTGCACCAGTTACACGGAAGCGCAAGCGAGGTTGCCTCGTTCATGCTCGCGCCGTTGATGCTCGCCGGAGTCGTCTTCGGTTGTTTACTGACTCGTTGGATTTTTAATGGAGGATTATCGCGTTCGGGATTTCGAGTGAGAGATAGAGATGACTCTGTGACCTTCTATCGGGATTGACGGAGCAAATCCTGAGTAAACGATTCCATTCCGCATCGGGACGCTTCGCCAAAGCGTCGAAAATGGGATGCGGAAGTTCCGCGGGACGGCTCTCCCTGCTGGGTAAGCCGATATCGCCCGGTACCAATCACCACCCAAAAAAAAGTTAAAAATAATAGTTGACTATTTAGTTCACTATGTTAGAGTGGGAGCGTGACTCGGTGATCCCGAGTCGAGATGAGTCGAAAGAGAGATAAATATGGGTCGTGTCAGTGATGCCAAAGAGAGATTGATGAATGCCGTATCGGAACTGATTTGGAGCGGTTCCTACGGCAGCACGACCATTGATCATATCTGTGAAAAAGCAGGGGTCAAGAAGGGCAGTTTTTATTACTTTTTTGATTCCAAATCCGAATTGGCGGCAGAAGCGCTTGATGCCGGCTGGAAATCCAAGCAGGCGGAGTTGGACAGGATTTTTTCGCCCATGGTTCCGCCCTTGGATCGAATCCGGAAATACTGCGAATTCAGCTATAAATTCCAGCGTGAAATCAAGGAACAATATGGCCGGGTGCTGGGTTGCCCGCAGTTCACCCTGGGATCCGAAATTTGTACCCAGGAAGACCGGTTGCAAAAAAAAATACAGGAAATTCTGGACTACAAACGGAAATATCTCGAATCAGCCATCCGCGATGCCCATGCGGCGGGACTGATCAAGGCACCGGATCCGGCGCACAAGGCCGGGATGATTCTGGCCTATTACGAGGGTCTGCTGACCCAGGCCCGCATTCAAAATGACGTGGATGTCCTGCGCGATACCGTCGGCGGGATTTTTGCGATGTTGGGTGTGAAAGAAAGTGAAGTTGCGGCCGCGTGAAAATTTTTTGCCTATTTATTTGACTAAACATTCAACTACAAAAGGAGAGAAAAATGAATGCAAATCAAGGAGTGAAGGAGAGTGCCATCCGGACAGCAGCGAATGCTTGCCTCGGATCCTGCCAAAAACTGGCGGCCCAAATCGAACAGCTGAAAGGAAATTTCCTGGCCGAGTTGCGGGGAACTTTCGAGGTGCCGGAAAAATTATTCCAACTGGCTTTGAAAGAAG
>DATEGR010000436.1:0-2438 GCA_035279985.1 Verrucomicrobiia bacterium | reverse complement strand
CTGTCATTCCAAAAAAATTTGGTCTTCGCCTTTTCAACGGTTACGCCGGGCCCAAAAGGCTTTGGGAATTTCCAGACGGCGGACACTGCCAGATCCCGGAGCCACCGTCGGAATTCTGGAAGGCCGTCGTCGAATTCTGGCAAAGTGACTCTTCCCGCTGAAAAGCAAATGGTAATTCCGTTGGCCCGCTCTTTTCTCACAATTCCCGCAGCGCCGAGGCGATGGGCGGCCGCGCAGCGCGGATCGCCGGGAACCGGCCGCCTGCCCATTGGCTCGCCGAGTTTCAGTCTCGATGCTTGACGAGGCACTGTTCTTTGCTGAAGCTTCCCCGCCCGTAAAAATCGACATGCCAAAATGAAATACTATCTCATTCCCGCTCTCGCCCTCGGATTGCTTGTCAGTTCCGCGTTGGCACAGGACAAACCGGACCTCACGAATCCAAAACAAAAAGTCAGTTACGCGCTCGGCGTCAACATCGGTTCTGGTATCAAGGCCCAGGATTTGGACCTTGACGCCAAAGCGCTGGTTGCGGGCGTGGCCGATGGTCTGGGTGGCAAGCCGGCGCTGACGCAGGAGCAAGTACGCGACACGCTGACGAAACTCAGGCAGGACGTCGAAGCCAAAAATGCGGCCGAAGCAGCGAAATATGCCGACGGCGCAAAAAATCTCAAGGACGGGGAGGCTTTCCTCGCTGCGAACAAAACCAGGGAAGGCGTCAAGGTTCACACGGTGACCTTGCCGGACGGCACGACGGCGGAATTGCAATACAAAATTCTCAAGTCCGGCACCGGCGACTCGCCCGGGAAAACCGACACGGTCACGGTGAACTACACCGGCACGCTGATTGACGGAACGGTTTTTGACAGCTCCGTGCAGCGCGGTGAGCCGGCCACCTTCCCCCTCAACGGCGTGATTCCCGGCTGGACGGCGGCGCTGCAGCTGATGAAAGTGGGAGACAAATGGCAGTTGTTCCTGCCCCCGCAACTGGCTTACGGTGATCAAAGCCCCGGCGCAAAAATCGGGCCGAACAGCACCTTGATCTTCGAGGTGGAGCTGCTCAGCATCAAGAAGTGAGGCGAGTCCGGGTTTGCCCGGCAGTCCGTTTCGGCGGGCCGCCGTTATATTATTTCCGCAGGGTGTTCACAATTCCCGCAGCGCCGACGCGATGGGCAGCCGTGCGGCGCGGATCGCCGGGAACAGGCCGCCAATCAAACCGATGACCGCCGACCAGACGATGCCGTGCAGGAGCAACTGCGGTGTGACCTTGAAGGCGAACGTAATCTGGCTGAAGCTTTGAAAGTTCATCGTCGAGGTGTGGAAATTGTTGAGGGCGAGGTAAGCCAGCGCGCCACCGATGACACCCCCCGCCAGCGCCAACAGCAGCGATTCGAGCATCAGGGATACCACCACCGCGCTGCTGCCAAAACCGAGCGCCCGCAAGGTGGCAATCTCCCGTGTCCGCGCCGCCACGGCGCTGTACATCGTGTTCAACGCGCCGAACACGGCGCCCAGCGCCATTAGAAAGGCGATTGCGTAACCCAGTATGGTAATCAGCAGCGTGAGCCTCTCGGATTGCTTGGCGTAATAATCAGATTGCCGGATGACCTGCACGTTCAGCTGCGGGTTCGACGTGAGCGCATCCTTGAACGCCTGGAACGCGGCCGGCGAATTCAGCCGCACCGAGACGGATTGGAATGAATTGCCGCGGTTATAGGCGTCCTGCAATATCTTGGCATCGGTCCAGATTTCGGATTCCGCCGCGCCGCCTTCGGCTGAAAAAATTCCCACCACCGGCCATTGGTAACGGCCCACTTTGATGGTGGAACCGACGTCCAGCCCGGCAAATTCCTGGGCCGCGCCGCGCCCTACAATGACTTCGTCCTTGCCCCATTCGAACATCCGGCCCTGGATGATTTTCAGATCGTCACGCACCAGCAACGCAGCCGGTTCCACGCCCCGCAACGGAACGTTGGCGTCGGTGCCGGTGGACCGCTTGGGCAAATCAATGATGACGAACAGTTCCGCCGACGCGAGCGGACCCTGGGCCGCACGCGCTACACCCGGCGCGTCGGCAATGATGCGGGTTTCATCCTCGCCCAGGCCGCTGACCATTTCGCTGTCGGCGCCACTGCGCATCACAATCGCGCCGTCGGGCGAGCCGGATATTTTCATCACCTGGCGGAAACCCGCCGCAATCGACAGCACGCCCACGAGTACCGCCACCACGCCGGCGATGCCAATGACCGTGGCCGCCACCGCGCCGAGCCGTTGCGGCAGGCTGAGCAGACCGAACTTCGTAATCGAGCCGATTTGTGACAACCAGTTGAGGGGGCCGGCCATAATCAGAATGAGAATTCGTGTAAAACTATTTGCTGATTGAGTTCCTGAACCAGCAGGAAACATTCAACATTCAACGCCCAACGTTCAACATTCAACTG
>DATEGR010000435.1:0-13139 GCA_035279985.1 Verrucomicrobiia bacterium | reverse complement strand
CTGCGGGGACTCGAACAGGTTGGCCGCGGTGTCGGTCATGATGATCGACGAGTTGGTGAAGGTTCCCGGAAAGCTGCCGATGGGCATGGACGCCCGGTGGATGGTGCCGTCGTCATACGCGTAAAACAAATAGGCGTTCGTGCTGTCGCAGATCACCGTAGTGTCGAGAGAGTTTCCCTGACAGAGAGGCTGTGGCGCCGACCAGCCATTCGGGTTGGTGGGATCGGTCGAGGTCAGATACTGGGCACCCCACTGGTATGTTAGAACCCAGATATTCTTCGGGGCGAAATAGAACAGCGTAGGCGCAACGGTGCCTATTGGCATCTGATACTGTTGGGCCGTGGCCATGTCGGACCAATTGTTAAAGGTCATCATGCCCCCGCCCCAACTCCCTGCGCTGTTGACCGTCGTAAAGTAGACGATGTATTTGCCGTTGTAGTGGACGCAAGTAAAGTCCTTCATGGCGAGCGACCCGTTCTGTGGCGTAGCGAGCGGATCCGTCGACGTCCATTTGAATGTCGAGGGCAGCGCGCCATTCTGCGCGAAACAGACGGGTGGTGAACACCAGAAAAGCCACAGGAGTGAAGCGACCGTAAAAACGCCTTTTCCCCACGTTTGTGCAAATGAGCAGCGCAACGTCATGAGGTCAATTTAATTTGATTCATAGTTTCAATTCGATTCAGGCGTGTTGTTAAGCCGGTCGGAATAAATCTGCATATCGTCCGTGGCGAGCGCCGCCAGCGCGGGCAAAAGCAACAGCATGACCATGAAAAGACGGAACGGTGATTTCATCGCAATAAACTAACACGGATTTGATATAACGGGTTGTCGTTATTTCTCACGATGAAAACGACTTTGACAAACCTTGAATGTCGGTTCCTTTCACGGAATCAACTGCACAACCATTTCCTTTTGATCGCGGGAGATTCCAATTTTCAGAGAACTCCCACCGGACGATTCCAAGGCCTGCTTCAACAGTGCTGCCGTGTCCGCCGTCTTCCCGCTGTTGATGGAAAGAATGACATCATTTTTTCGCAGCCCGGCTCTGGCCAAAGCGGAATCCGCCGGAACGCCCAAAACCAAAACACCCGTCACGCCTGGCAGGCCAAACGCGGACATCTCACCTTCGTCGCGAATGTTCCGAACGCTCGCGCCGAGCCACGTCGCCGGCGCAGCGTCGCGCGCGGCGGCTGCTGCTGCGGGCATTTTCGGTTGCGGTAATTGCGGAACGCGCGCGATGGCTTTTAGTTCCAATTTCTGCACGCCGAATTGGTCCATCGGAAAATTCACGAAACCCAACGCCAGCGCGGGCGAACCGTCTTTCACGCGATAATCGCCATGCGCCGGGTCAATGAATTGCGCGTCGGCCACGATGGAATGTTCGTCGCGTCCGCTCTGCTGCTGCAACCGCGTCGCGGGCGCGTTCGTCGTCGCGCCGTAATCCTGCACCAGGTTGTAATCCATGTCCGCGCCCCACGGCGGACGGTGCATGTTGGCCGGAAGATAGCGGGTCCAAACGATGTTGTGCAGGAAAACGTCGCCACATTCGGCGAACCAGACATGCGGATTGTAGCTGTTGTCCACCATGATGTTGTTTTCGACCACGCGCCCGAAACCCTCGCGGTTCTTGATGCCGCCGTGCAGGCAAAGGTTGTTTGTGATGATGTAAAACGAAGAACCGTCGTCCAAATCAATGTCCCAGCCGTGATCGCAGCGCCAGCGGTTGTTGGCGAGCACGTTTGGCTTGACCGCGTCGAGTTTCGGCAAATCTGGAACCTGCCGCACCCACGCGTTGACTTCGCCAATGTTGGGCCGCCAGTAACGGTCGCGGCCCCACGAATTGATCGAGCCGTGGTCGCCGGTCTCCTTCACCGTGTCAAAGACGTCGCAGAACTCGATGATGTCTCCGCCCCAGCAGCCGTCGCCGATGTTGATGCCGGCGCGCGGCACGTCATAAATCGAGCAATGCCGCACCGTGATGTTCTGCGCGAGGTCAATTTCCACCCCCGCTGTCTGCTTTTCCACACGCCCGGTCTCGTGGATGAGGCAATCATCCACCAGACAGTCGGCGGGATAATTGTCCGTCTTCGGGCCGGGCGTGCGGTCAATTTCGTCAAGCTTGTGCGTTTGGTTGTAATTGAACAGCGGACTGCGCGCCGCGTTCGGATCGCCAACAAAGCAGATTCCATTCGCGCCGGCCTGGTCAATGCGACAGGCGCGGATGGTCAAGCGGCGATTGTAATTACTGACAAAAATCGCGTTGCCGCCAGGTTGATCCAGAAAGCAATCCTTCAGCGCACAATCTTCCGCGCCGTTGAAGAAAATCGCGCCGCCACGATAAATCGCCCAATCGGAACGCAGCAGCGGCTCGCGTGTGTC
Source organism: Verrucomicrobiia bacterium (assembly GCA_035279985.1). Taxonomy (GTDB): domain Bacteria; phylum Verrucomicrobiota; class Verrucomicrobiia; order Limisphaerales; family UBA11358; genus UBA11358. The sequence goes on along the minus strand of DATEGR010000435.1, from coordinate 10,760 downwards.
CATGACCGTGCGCGCTGCCTGGCGAAATGTCAGTCCGCGCAGCGTAATCCATTTTACCGGATGCGCCTCGATTAGTGGCACAGGTGTCCCACCTGTGCGTTTCTGATTTTCATCGAACAGGCGGGACGCCTGTGCCACTACGCCGCCGCGAAATTCCACCAGCGTCCGCAGGCGCGTGGCTTCCACGACGGCATTTTTCAAATCGAGTCCGACCGGCAGATAGAAATACAGCGTGTGCGTTTTGGAATTCAGGAACCATTCGCCGGGCGCGTCCAGTTCCTCAAAAATGTTTTCCACAAATTGAATGCCCTCGTTGATGCCGCCGCCGCGGTTGTTCTGCCAGCCGCCCTCTTTGATCAAATTGCCGTTGGCGTCTTTTCCGGTGATGCGCCAGGTGAAATCGCCCCACAACGCCGGGTGCATGGCGTGCAAATAGCCGCCGGCCGGATCCGCCCAGCGGGCCGCGCGCCGCTTGATGTCTGCGCCCGAGGTGAAACCATCGAAGTATTGCGCCTGCGGGTCGAAATTCGGGTAACGCGCCAGAATCTGCCGTTCGCCGTTGACAAAGATTTCCTCCGTCCGCAAATCCTTCGGCGCCTGCGCCTGCATGATGCCGTTCGTGTCAGGGCGCCATTTTAGGCCCGCCAGTCTCGCGCCGCCGCTGATGACAGGCTGCTCTTTTTCATAGGCTTGATAAATCACCGGCGCGTCCTTGGTACCGGAATCCTGCGCCGTGAACACCAGCGTTTCCGGGAGATAGTAGATCCCGCCGCGCAGGTAAACCGTCCCCCTTTCCTGCCGCACCGCCTGCTGGGCGCGCTGCAGCGTTGCGAATGGTTTATCCAGCGTGCCGGGATTCGCGTCGTCGCCCGCCGGTGAAACGAAATACGGTTGCGCGCTGCAAACACTCGCGGAAAACACCACCAGCGCACAGACTGAAACGATTTTCAATTTCCGGGCACTGACGGGCGCGGCAGGCTCGTTCAAGCCGGGCATTACCCTGAGAATCCGATCCCTTGCGCCGGCGGCGGCGGGCTGTCCTACGGCTTCCATATCGCCCGATAAAACGCGGCTGACGACGATGTATTGTTGGTAATATTCAAGGGGGTGGTCCCGCGAGGACCGGAAGTGAGTGTGTTGGTCGAGATCGGCACCCAATTCCCTGCGGCCAGGTCTGTGGTCATTTCGATCACGTATGGCACACCAAACAAGCCCTGCAATTGGCAGACAAACTGGCCGGGTGGCGAACCCGCAAGTGCAGTCAGCACCGGGGCCGTCGGCACGAGATTGATCACGGTCGCAGAGTAAGGTGCGAAGGTGTCGCTGAAGCTGCCGGCCGCGCCGGAGAGGCTGCCCTGGGCGATGTCGGGCGAACCAATCCCGGTTTCGGCCGCGTTGTCCTGCGGGATGCCATAGGACCAGGTGGTGGCGTCGGGCGAGGGCTCGTAGAGGTTGGCCAGGTTGAAGGCGACGGTCAAGTTCGTGTAACTGCTCTTGTTGATGATCAGCAGGTTCAAGGCGCCGTCCGGCTGGAACACGGCGTAGGTGGCGAGCAATGGGTAATCGCTTGTGGCCGCGACCACCTGATCGCCGCCGCTAACAAAGTGCGCCGCGAGTTTGGCGCAATAAAATGTGGGGTACCGGGTGCTGGTGACATCTCCCAGGCCATTCACAATCCCGCCGTCGGCAAGGTATTGGCCGCTGGAGTTGGTCCGCCAGCCATAGTAAGACGGGTCCGAACTGCCGAGAGCGCTTTGGCCGTTCCTGAAGTCCCACCAGATGTGCGATTGGAACTCGGTCTGCAGAAATTCGCCGAGGCTGTCCAGATAGGTCAGGCCGCCCACGAGGCTGCAGGTCTGCCGGTCGCCGCCCAGACCGCATTCGGTGCATTCAAGGGTGACATTGCTTCCCGCGCTGCCCAGGTAATCTGTCAGCATTTGGCGCAGGCTGACGGCGTCCGGTTGAATCTTGCCGTACCAGAGCAGGTCCTGCGTGTCGCCGTCGGCCGGACCGTAGATGTGTTCGATCAAAAAATCCGGAAGGCAATCGTTGCTGCGCATGTAGGTCAACATGACGGGCGTCCAGCCATAGTGCTTCACGCCCGTGCGCGGGTTGATGACAGGATGATCATTGTAATTCGAGGTGCCGTCCTCGGTAACGTCGGCGACTGCGCCGATCTGGATGGTCGGGTCCGCCGCTTTCATTTGCGCGTAATAATTCGTGAACCGCATGGCGTAGGTCCAGGGATCGTGCGGTTTCCAGGGCGAATTAGTGTTGTTGTCCACCTCCCAACTGCCGCCGACTTCGTTGCCAATCTCCCAGTATTTGAAATTGCAGTGGTTCGTGAGGTTGAACATGCGCACGCCCCAGGCGGCTTCCTCGGGGCTACTGGTTCCGTAATTGACAATAATAAAAGCCTGGGCATGCATGTTCGTGGCAACCTGGATAAAGTTGGTGGAGAACGATCCCCAGTTGCGCGGGCTGGTGTTCCCGTAACTCCACGCTTCATTGGTCCAATGATAACCATCACCCCAACTGCCGCCCGGCCAGCGCAGACAGGGATTGCCCATGGCATTTAACAGACTGATGGTCGTTGGCGTGGCTATGGCCCCATCCCACGCGACCTGGTTGACGCCGAGCATGTCCGGATTGACCGTTTGCCGGGCTTGCGACAACCCAACGCTCACGTGCACCGTGGCCGGGGCGGGCGCCGCCACCAGCCGGACATCGGCGAGGTAGAACCTGGGCTGCGCCGTGCCGGTGCCCCAAATCTGAATCGCCTGCAGGTTGGTGTTGTTCACGCCGAGCGCGGAGAGCGAAAATGTGAATTGCTGCCAGCTATTGGTGGGGGCGGTGACGTTGATCCGCGGACCCCAGGGCCCTGAATCGGAACCTGGCTGCGCCTGCAGCCCGACAGCTTGCCCGCCGCTGGAGCCGCCGTTCAGCCAGAAGCTGATGCTGCTGTAGATCGTCGTATCAATCAAATCATGATGGATGTACCACGCCTGATTTCCGCCACTGGCGGCAATCACCATAGTATAGTGGCCGTTCCAGGCGGGGCTGTTGGTGATGTAATGCGGCACCCAGCCCCAATCCCCCCATCCATTGTTTTCGCTCAGTTGGGTCACCCCGGAGAAGATTGACATGTCATCGTTTGCGAGTGCGGGCGACGCAAGGGCCAGGAACCACAGGAACGGGACGGCACGGAAGGAGAGGGGTTTGATAGTCATGCTTCCTGGAACGGATTTGCGAGTTTAACCAGGTGTTAATTGTTCCTAATTTACGGCAAAACCTGGTGATGTAAATGTTGCCCTTGTCGTGATTTTTAACGACACGGCTGGAAGAGCGGCATCGTGGATCAGGGCCAGGTGGTGTCGAGAGTTGTGGGTAAATTGGAGGGGTTGACAGGTCCAACATTGGTTCGATTCGATTGCATCATTTTTCGATTTTATTCATGCCAGGCTGATCATATCGCAATGCAGTCAGGGGTTCGTTGTCAGGTATTTGGACGAGCGCAGAAGAACTGCTCCATGGTCAGGGGTTCGCACCGAATGCCGGATGGTTCGCAAGAGTACAACTCCGTGCGAAGGAACTTGCGTGGAATACATCACTTTGAACACCCCCACATTTTTTTGCGACCAGAGATCACGCAGCGTTTGTTGGCCGGTCAATCCCGCGTCCTTCCAGCCCAACGTGACATCTTGCGCTGCCGGGCCGCGATTGAACAAACCGATGGCCTTGCTGCCGTCCTTCAGGTCCTTCACCCAGATTTCCACGCCGTTGGTTTGCATTACCCGGCGCGCCGGGTTGCCCAGCGGGTCTTGATTCACGGCGAGCACTTCGTCATTGGTGAGCAAAGATAACGTCCCTCCGTCCAGATCCGGCAGATTTGCGCCGAGCATGAGCGGCGACGGCGCCAGCGCCCAGAGCGACATTAGCATCACCTGTTCGTTTTTTGAGAATCGCGTCTGGCGTTCGGGTCCGGCAATGGTGCACTTGATGCCGATGTGTCCAAAGGGAATCATGTCCAAGTCAGGCCAGTGGCCCGGCCCGCCGACTCCCTGCCATCTGGCGAACAAATCGAAAGCACGGTTTAGATCCGGCCAGCGATCCCAAAAATCGCCGGAGCTGCGCCACATATTCGCCATCCGGCTGATGTGATTGGCATGGGCAGGGGCCGTCGGCCCGGGCGACGTGCTGAATACTATCGGGCGTCCGCACGGATCAAGGGCTTTGCGGATCATTTCAATTTCATGTGAGTGATACGGGTTTGAAAGATCGTCCACCTTCACGAAATCAACTCCCCACGAGGCCCACAAGCGGGCGCACGAGTCGTACCAAGCCTGTCCGGCGGCATTGTCGCGTACGCCGAACATATCGGGGCACCAACCGCAGGTGTCATTCGTGTTGCCGGCGTCCGCCGCAGTGAAGCTGCTGCCTTCGATGGGGCTCCTGGCATATACCGCTTGCCGCGGAATCCCGCGCATCATGTGAATGCCGAACTTCAACCCCGTTGCGTGAATTTCGTCGGCGAGCGGCTTGAAACCTTTGCCGCCAACCGCCGACGGAAAGCGGTTCGTCGCTGGCAGCAGGCGGCCATAGTCGTCCGCAAAGAGTTTCGCGCCCGTTCGTTCTCTGGTGATGTCCCGGTCGTCATCGGGCGAGACCGAGTCATACCAACGGAAATCAATCACAATATACTTCCAGCCGTGAGCCAGAAGATGCTCCCGCAGGTAGCGGGCATTGGCCAACACCTCCTGCTCGGTGACGCTCGATCCCCAGGCGTCATAGCTGTTCCAGCCCATCGGCGGCGTTGACGCCCATTTCCAACAGGACGGATTCGCAACTGGCGAATCCGCGCACAAAACGACAGGAAACGCGGACAAAACCACTGCGGCGAACAACAGGTTTTGAATTTTCTTATTTACCATGGCCGCAGAAATGTGGTGTGCCTCGCTAGTCGGTGATGGTCATTGGCAATCTCAGCGGGATATCGTCCGACGCCGCGCCGATGAGGAGCTCATATTTCCCCGGTTCAACGACGTATTGCTTCCTCTGCATGTCCCAGTAGCGAAGCCGGTCGGCAGGCACTTCGACCGTGACACGTTTTGATTCGCCGCGCTTCAAATGTGCCCGGGCAAAACCGCACAGCGCGAGTTTTGGTTGTGGAACGCTGGAATGGACGTGGCGGAAATAGACCTGTGCGACTTCATCGCCGTCGCGTTTGCCCGTATTTTTCACTGTGAATGATACCTTCACCGTTTCGGCCGGAGCTATTCTCTTCGAACCCAAACTCCCACGGCGGAACGAGAACGTTGTGTAGCTCAGGCCGTGACCGAACGCGTAGAGCGGTTGGCGGTTGAAGTAACGGTAGGTGCGGTTGCTCATCGAATAATCAGTGAAATCGGGCAGGTCCGCCGTGGACCGGTAGAACGTGATCGGCAAATGGCCGCTGGGATTGACATCGCCGAACAAAACGTTGGCAACAGCGAGTCCGCCCTTCTCGCCGGGATACCACGCCTGCAGAATCGCCGGCAGATGCTCCGCCTCCCACGGCATTGCGATCGCCGACCCGCTGCAGTTGACCATGACCACCGGCTTGCCGGTGGCGTAGAGCGCCTGGATGAGTTGTTGCTGCACTTGGGGCAGTTCAATCGCATCACGATCAAATCCCTCGCCTTCCTGGGCCGGAGTGATGCCGCCGACGTAAATGATCACATCAGCGTTCGCCGCAATTCTGAAAGCTTCCTCGTTAAGCTCCGGCAACGGACGGATCGTATCGTTGTCCTGGCGGCTCCACGGAGCAATCCCCCGGTTGGTTTCGGTGGTGATTGGACAACCTTGTGCAAAAGTGACTTCGAGGTTTGTCCCGGCCAATTGCTTGATACCGTTCAGAATTGAGACCGGACGCGAAGCTGACCCATGATAATTGCCATACAACATGGATATCGAGTTGCCATTAGGGCCGATGACGGCGATGTGCTTGATTTTCGTGCGGTTGAGGGGGAGCACGCCGTCGTTCTTCAAGAGCACGATGGATTCTTCGGCAATTTTGAGCGCCAGCGCACGGTGTTGCGGTGTGTCGTTCTGGTCAAGGCCGATTTTGGAGTACGGACAATCTTCAGGCGGATCGAACAACCCGAGTTTAAAGAGCGTCCAGAACGTGTAATATAAGGCCTGGTCAATTTCCTTCTCGGCGACCAGTCCTTGTTGAACCGCCTTTACCAAAGCGTTGTAATCTCCGCCGCAACAGAGATCGCAGCCGGCCTTCACCGCACCGGCAGCGGCTTTCTCCGGCGTGTTCACGTAGTGGTGTTGGCTCCAAATATCGCCGATCGCGCCGCAATCCGAGACAACGTAACCGTCAAATCCCCATTGCTTGCGCAACAGATCGATGAGCAGAAAGGAACTGGCGCAATCCGGCACGCCATAAAGTGCGCTGTAAGCGCCCATGACACCACCCACGTGTCCCTCGCGCACCGCCATCTCGAATTGCGGCAGGTAAGTTTCATACAAATCGCGTTCGGGCGGCGCGGCATTGAATCGGTGACGCTCCGACTCCGGGCCGTTGTGGACCGCATAATGTTTGGCGCAAGCCATCGCCAGCATGTGGTTCGGGTCGTCGCCTTGTATTCCTTTAATGAACGGCACGGCGAGCGTGCCCGCCAGGAAGGGGTCTTCACCGTAAGTTTCCTGGCCGCGGCCCCAGCGCGGGTCGCGGAAAATGTTGATGTTTGGCGTCCAGAACGTCAGGCCATTCCACCATTTGGAGTTGCCGTTATGTTTCGAGGCGTAATCGTTGAATTTCGCCCGGCCTTCTACGCCGATGACGTGTCCTTCCTGGTGAAGCAAGGAGGGATCCCAGGTGGACGCCATGCCGACAGGTTCCGGGAACACGGTGGCGATGCCGTCATTGGCGACGCCGTGCAACGCTTCGTTCCAATAATTATAGGCCGGCAGATTGAGTCGCGGAATCGCCGGCGCTTCGTTCTGCAACTGGGCAACCTTCTCGGCCAGCGACATGCGGCGGACCAGATCATTTTCGCGGGCCGCCAATGGCTGCGACGGGTCCCGCCAGATCGGCGGCTCGCTGAATTCCGGTATCCGAGTCGCCGCGGCTGAAAAAGGTTCCGCCAACTCTGAAGCATTGAAAGCAACGACTGAAGCGCCCGAGGCATCCTTCACCTCAAACGTGTTGAACTTGGCCGTGCCCTTGCTTGCCGAGAACGAGACTTTCAGCGGGCCGCCAATCGCGTCGTCTTCATGCTCGACCTCGCCGGTGATGTAACAGACCTTTCGCGCACCACCCGCCGTGGTAAAAATGTCGAAATTAGTCGAGAGCACGGTATCACCTGACATTACGTCAAATTGTCTTTCGCCAGGCGCGTCAGCCACCGTCTCCACTTCGCCAATCGCAATCGTGTATCTGCCCGCCGGCAAATGCGCGATGCTGACGGTGAACTTTGTTCCGTTCATTTCTTCCCGAAACGCGGCCGCATTGCTGGTGGCGCCCCCGATGGCGACCGACGCATCCTCCTTGCGATGGGCAAAGTCGCCGCTGATGCTTACCGCCTGTCCGCAAGAGGCGCAGATTTCGTCGGCCGGAAATGCGGCGGGAACGGACAGCCACAGGCTCGCGATGCACCCGAGGGACACGATTGCCAGAGACCCGGTTCGATCGAAGGCGGTTTTCTTGAGTCGAGGCTTCAATTGAAATTCGGCTTCTTATGGCAGAGGCGGGCGGGATGTACAAGGAAAGTGTGCGTGATTGTGTGGCGGGCTGGAGGCCGCCGGCGGTCGCCGTCAGTTTGAATTCGCCAGCGGGATTCCGACAATGTCGGCATTTTACGGCAGCGGTGGACCGAGTTTGACGCGGTAGAATCGCTGCGATGCGGCAGGTGAATTCGTATCCGTCCAATTGAACGGCAACGTGGGCGAATTGGTGACGAAGACGGTGCTCCATTGCGCAAGATTCGTCGAGGCTTCCACCGCGTAATCCGGTCCGTTTTGTCCGCTGACGCTGAAACCGAACAGTCCGCCTGCGGCTGAAACATTGCTGACCGTCGGCGCGGCAAGCGGATTCACCATGACCGAGAAACTCTGCGTGGCGCTGAGAGGCGGCGTGCCGTTGTCGGTAACTTTCAAAGTGAAATTATTTGTCGAATTCGCCTGTGTCACAAGCGGGCGGAATGAGAACGCGCCGCTGCTGGAGTTGAGCGTGGCATTCGTCGCACCGGCTAGTAATGCGAACGTCAGCGTCTGCGGCGGCTGGTCGGTGTCGGTGGCGCTGGCGGTAAACGCAACAGTCTGGCCGACGTTCACGGTCTGGTTGCCAGCAGGCGCCAGCGTGGGCGGCGTGTTGGGCGGCGCGACCGCATTCAGCGTGAGGGCGATGGTCGTCGTGTGGCTAATCAATCCTGCGGCGACGATGACGGTCACATTCGATGTGCCGGAGGTGACGGAGTTGGATGCCGCGAGCGTCAGCAGGCTCCCGCCGCCGGTGATCGGATTCGCAGCGAACGTGGCCGAAACTCCGCTGGGAAGGTTGCTTGTGCTCAACGTATAGCAAGCGTTCAAGCCATTGACCGGCGTCACCGTGATGGTGCTCGTGCCATTCGTTCCGCCGTTCACTGTCAGGCTGGTGGGATTCGCCGCCAGGTTGAATTCCGGCACGGGGGTGCTGTATGAAACCGAATCAATATAACAGGTGCCCGTCCAGCCGGCGCTCGTGATAAATTGAACGCCGAGACTCTGCAATGGCATCGCGGCATTTGTCGGCACCGTCAGGGTAATTGTGTTCCACGCATTCGCCGTCAGAGTTGGATACCAACCGCTAGTCCACGTCCAGTTGTGGTCTTGCAGATATGGTTGGAGCGTCGTCACTTTGCTGCCGCTGGGAATCCAGACGTGAAAGGTAATCGTCGTGCCAGCGTTTACGGATACGTTGCCTACGGACGGAGACGCGGTGCCCGATGATGAGCCATTGAAATTCACGGCCAGCGACTGATTGCCGGCATAGTGCTGGGCGGTTGAAGTCGCTACGCCTGAAACTATGCCGCCTCCTCCCGTCCAACCTTGTGAATCGGTTTCGAAGTTGAGTTGCGCCGGGTCGGCGATGACGCCAGAAGTCGTGGCGTGGGCTTCAGGCGAAAAACCTGACAACGCGGAGCTGTTGACGGCGACGATTTGATAGTAATAGGTAGTGCCGTTGTTGAGACTGCTATCGGTGTAGTTCGTGCCCACGATGCCGGTGACGACAGGTGAGACTGAACTCTCGGAACCGCTCTGCGCTGCACGGTAAAGATTATAGCTGGTGGCTCCGCTGCCGGCGGTCCAGGACAAAGTGACTTGGCCATTGCCACCGGTAGCGGTGAGACCGGACGGAGCATAAGGAGCACCGTTCGGAGGCGGTGGCGCGGCTCCGCCAGTCAACGCGGCAATCACTTGGGGGTCGGTTACCGCGCCCGAGGTCCAATTGAATGGACTGCCGACAGTGCTCCAATAAAAAGGACTCAGTCCATGCACACGCGCAGATTCGGCGACATACTTGTCCCAATACAACGTGGAATCACGATTCCAGGTTGCCTCCGTTCCGGTCAGAGGCGACGTATATGCCCCGAATTCGCCTATCATGACCGGAATGCCTTTGCTGACATACAAGTCGGTCAACTGTTGAAAGAACGAGTCTATGTCATATTCTTCACCCCAGGTGGCATTGCGGGTTGGGTCTCCGGAATAATGGTAAGCCGGCCCCCAGAAGTAAATCGCGTTGCCCCACGTTTGATCGGTATGAATAATCGTGAACAGAGAAGGCGTGTACTGATGATATTCGACCATAATACGATTGGAAACGGTATCCGTCGGCAGCGCATTCAGCCACGTCGGGTCCGATACGCTTTGCAGCACCAGCCAGCGATTGGTGTTATTGCCGCCGGCGGCGCGGACCGCATTGACGAACGTCTGATAATAATACATCAACGTGACCATCCCCGCGGTATTGTTCACGTTTGGTTCGTTCGCTCCGGCAAACAACAAATGGTTGTCGTAACCGGCAAAGGCCGTGGCAATCTGCGTCCAATAGGACTTCATCTTCGCGTTGATGACGGGATTCACATTGGTGCCGATGTTGTTCTCCAGCCAGCCGTCGTCCCAGTGGTCGTTGACGACGACATACATTCCGTCCGCGATCGCGTCGTCAACGGCCTGTTTGACCTGCGCCATGAAAGCGGGGTTAATCACGTAATTGGTGACGCCGCCGCTGATGTTAGTGGTGGAATTGAAATCCCAGGCGCACGGGATGCGAACGGCGTTGAACCCGGCGCCGGCGGCCGTGTTGAACACCGCCGCAGTCCAACTCGGCACTCCCCAAGTGGCTTCCAATGTGTTTCCCAGATTCCATCCGTAGGTGGGTATCGGGAGCGGCATCGAATCGGGAATGTTCGTGTTGCCTTGGGCGGTTTGCGCGGATAAACCGCCGGCCAGGCCGGCGATGAGAAATTGGAATAAAACGCTGCGAATGATGGTGTTCATGATTTTACTCAAGAGGATGTGCGATATTAATTCGACAAAAGATACACCCTTTTTACTGAAATGAATGTCGTCAAAAACCACGACACTGATGACAATTGCCGTCGTGGGCGCCCGATTCACAAAGCCAGATCACATGTTAAGAAAAGACTACAATTAAGAGCTCTACATGAATTCGCTTGTGTCGTTAAAATTGACGACGCGCCCGGACGCAGCTTTCTGATTTGACGTGG
>DATEGR010000434.1:0-3446 GCA_035279985.1 Verrucomicrobiia bacterium | reverse complement strand
CATCGCATACGCGAAAGAAGCGGCAACCGCCGAATATGATCAAAACACCGCCGCCCAGGCCATCACGGCATTTACCGACTTCACTACGTTATACCCCGACGACCGGCGCGCGCCCCAGGCGCAACGGATCATTACCGCGCTGAAGTCCCAGCAGGTGCAGGGCAATTTTAAGATCGCGGAATTTTACGAAAACAGCAAAAAGTGGGACGGCGCGGTGATCTATTACAATGAGGTGCTGCAACTGGACCCCAATTCACGCTATGCCGCCCTGGCCCGGCAGCGCATTGAGGTCCTCAAGCCGCGCCTGCAGGCGGCCACTGACTGAGATGCGCCCGCTCCTGCTCCTCGCCGTCCTGGGTGCGGGCCTGTTGCTGGCCGGCTGTGCCGGTTATCATCTGGGCCCGGTCAACGGCGCGATGGCCGGCGAAAAATCGGTCGAAGTGCTGCCTTTCAACAACCAAACCCTCCAACCGCGTCTGGGTGACGCGTTGACCCAGGCGTTGCGTGAAGAATTGCAGACCGATGGCACTTATCATCTCGCCGCGCGGGAACCCGGCGACGTTGTCGTGACCGGCGTTATCACGCGCTACGACCGCGCCGGCTTGAGCTTTTTGAGTGCTGATGTGGCCACCCCGCAGGATTATCGGGTGGCTATCACCGCGCACGTCACCGCGCGTGAACGCGCTACCGGCAAGGTGCTGCTCAGCAAGGACGTACATGGCGACACGCTGGTTCATGTCGGTAGTGATTTGGCGGACGCGGAACGGCAGGCGCTTCCTTTGCTGACGCAGGATTTGGCACGGAATATCACCGAGCTGTTGACCGAAGGAGCATGGTAAAAAATTTGTTGGTTTGGTTGAAACAGTAGTCTATTCTTTTGGCTGCTTCACCGCTGTAAACAAACCAGTAAAACTTATAAACCTATGAAAAATCACATCTCCGAAATCATGGTCTTAAGTCTGTTTACCACCGCGCTGTTGGCGACGCCTGTGTTTACTCATGCCCAGGACGCGAATAATAAAAACACGCCATCGTCGTCAGATCAAATCACCAATCCCAAGCCGGCCAAGCATGGGATCATTCCGTTTCATGGAAAGATTGACGCCGTGGACACAACTGCCATGACCTTAAAGGTTGGCGCGCGGACCTTCGAAATCACTGCCGGCACGAAAGTTTTTAATAATGGCGAGCCGGCGACCTTGTCGGACGGCAAGGTGGGCGAACTGGTGCGCGGGACTTACCAAAAGACCGAAGCCGGCAAGCTGGAGGCCGTCACGGTGCATTTCGGCGCCAAGACCGGGGAAAAACCGAAGCCGGCAAGTTCAAACGAGAATTAATCCTCCCGGTCTGACACACTGCAAGCGGGCGGCAACGCCCGCTTTTTTATTATCGCTTCCACCAGCTGGTCAGGCTCTTGGTTTTTTGCGGCACCCCTTGATATTGTTTCACCAGTAACTGACTGCGCGCCGCTTCGAGCGCCATGCGAAGTTCGTCGTAACTTAAAAAGCGGTTCGCGGGGTTTTTGGCCAACGCCCGTGTCAACGCATCGCTGGTGGGTTGCGTGATTTCGGGTACGACCAGATTCGGCGGCGTCAGCGGCGTTTGCACCTGGGCGACAATGACCTCCTCGGCCGTCGGCGCGTCAAACGGGACATGTCCGGTCAATGCGTGATAGAGCGTCGCACCAAGGCTGTACATGTCGGACAGAAATGTTTCCGGCTCGCGTTTGATTTTTTCCGGCGCGACATAGTAGGGCGTGCCCCAGGTCACATCGTCCGATTCCTGTTCGGCGTCGGTTTTTTGCGCCAGGCCAAAGTCCACCAGTTTCGGCTCATGATCCGCGTTGAACAAAATGTTGCCCGGCTTGATGTCGCGGTGGAGCAAATCGTATTTGAGCGCCATGTCGAGCGCGGAGGAGATTTTGATGCCGATGTCCAGCACGTCGAGTTCGGGCAGAAGGCGCAACTTTTCAATGCGCGCGTCCAGGCTGCCGCGATCGGCCAATTCCATCACCAGATAACGCTGACCTTCCGCCTCGTCGAAGGTGTAGATATGAACAATGTTCGTATGATTGAGTCGGGCGCAAGCCCGGGCTTCCCGATAGAAACTTTCCTGCGCCTTTTCATCTTCGAGCAACTCCTTCTTCATCAACTTCACCGCCACCATGCGTTCCAGCGTCGTATCCCAGGCGCGATAAACATTGCCCATCCCCCCCGAGCCAATGACCGCACGCAATTCGAACTGTCGTAATTGCATCGGCATCATGATCGGATGCCCGCATTTGGTGCAGGGCACGGTGCCGAGCGGCGTCAAATCGCCGGGGATGAAGACCTTGGTCTCGCACCAGCTGCATGTGACCATGCGCAGGGGTTTCTCGCTCATGCCGGAGTCAATTTACCACCACCCTGCCCGCCGACAAGCCCGGAGAAGCAGGATTTGCGGCGCAACAATTTCTTTGACAAACATGCCAAAATGGTGTTTCTTTCCGCCGTTGAAAATGAAAAGCACGTTTGTTCAAACACTGAAGCACGCGCCGGCCGATGGTCGCATGTCCATTTGGCAGCGTAATTGCTTTGGTTTTGGCATCGTGGGAAGAAAAAGATAGGCAAATTATAACAGATTTTCGGAAAACCCGCGATTGCCAAGTCAATCGCGGGTTTTTTGCTTGTTGAACCAAAACGATAACGAAAGGAAAAACGTGAACAAAAACCAAACACGGTTGGCGACAAGGTTCGCCCCGGAAACACGGTTCGAACTGCGGCCGGGACCGCCCGTACCGTTTCGGGCTACGCAGGAAAATGAGTTCGAGCGGCTGAAAAAGCAACTGCTTACGCTGCAACTGGCCGCGCTGGCCAGACCGGAGTTGAATACGCCACTGCGACGCGCAGCCAACGAAGCGGCGGCACTGGCGTGGGTGACCCTTTACCCGTTGCTGGTGTTCCCGGCATTGTTCGAGGAAAAAGCCGCGACGGCGGTGCGTCAGACCGAACGTCAGGCGCGCATTTATGAAAGCAGCCGCGAACTGCTCGGCGTATGAACTCGTCGCACCAGCTTAAAGTGGGGCACGGGCGCACGGGCGGCCGTTGGCGCGGGCGTCCCGCAGTGCGGGATTCCGCTCGCGCCAACGGCTGCTCGTTGCGCCCTTTGGCTTTGTGGGGAATCAAAAATTGGTAGGGCCGCGCTGCTGCGCGGCTTCGGACGACCGGCAGGTCGTCCCTGCCAATTACTTTTCCTCGACGCGCTGAATCCGTGCGCCAAGTTTGCGCAGTTTGGTGTCCATCCCTTCGTAGCCGCGATCCAGGTGGTAAATACGGTTCACCTGCGTCACGCCTTTCGCCGCCAATCCCGCAACCACCAGGGCCGCCGACGCGCGCAAATCGCTCGCCATCACCGGCGCGCCGCTGAGTGCTCGGCCGCCTTTCACGATGGCGCTCGGCCCTTCGATG
>DATEGR010000433.1:0-12200 GCA_035279985.1 Verrucomicrobiia bacterium | reverse complement strand
CCTCGAACTTTTTTGTCAACTCGCGGGCGAGGACGACTCCGCGCTCGGGAAAAACCGCACTCATTTCGATCAGCAATTTCTCAATTCGATATGGCGATTCGTATAATACCAGCGTGCCGGGAATCGTTTTTAGCGATTCCAATTTGCTCCGCCGCTGGCCGGACTTGTGCGGCAAAAAACCGACGAAGTGAAACTCATCCGTCGGGAGGCCACCGGCGGTGAGCGCGGCGACCAACGCACACGGACCCGGCACGGATTCAACGCGAAAACCGGCGGCGATGGCACCTTTGACGACCCGTTCGCCGGGATCGCTGATGCCGGGGCTGCCGGCATCCGTAACCAGTGCGATTTTGTCGCCGCGTCGGAGGCGTTCGAGGATTTCCTCGCTCCGCCGGGCTTCGTTGAACTGAAAATAACTTAGAAGCGGTTTAACGATATCAAAGCGCTTAAGCAACTGCCCCGTGTGACGCGTATCCTCGGCGGCGATCACGTCGCACTCACGCAACACGCGCAGCGCGCGCAACGTGATGTCCTCAAGGTTACCGATGGGCGTGGCCACCAGATACAACGTCCCCGGCGTGAGCGGCGGCAATTGAGCATCCATGTCTTGACTTAACCATAAAACAAAAGCGAAATGAATCTGAATTAATCAGCGCAGGCACCGGCGGCATCAGGGAATGCAGGCTTTTCCCGAATGCGCGTGTTCGTTCTTGCGTCGGGCCCAGGTATGGTACAGGTTAAGCTTGTTATAACACCGTATGTCAGGCGAAAAAATCAATCCAGTATCTCCGGCTTCGTCAGGTGATCCGAAGCCTCCCTTGGGTTTCGCGGAGACATGCCGGGCCAGGTCTTTATGGAGCATCAATGAATCCGCAGAATGCCTTGTCGCACCGCCGCACCATTGCGAGTATGTCCTCAGTCATGGCAGCCGTTTCTATTGCCACCACCCGCAGCGGGAAGAGATTGTCACTCGCACGCTGAAGCTTATCAGAGGCATAGCCCCGTGAACGGCGGCCTGGCACTCCAACCGCGCGCGCGAACTGGAGATGCCTTGTGGTACCGGTAATATGACTCTGCCATGAAATCCGCCGGGAAGTTCAATATTGTTCTGGTCACGGCACCGGATTTGAAAACCGCCCGCTTGCTGGCCAGGGCGGCATTGCAGGAGCGATTGATTGCCTGCGCAAACCTTATCCCGAAAATCGAGTCGCACTACTGGTGGCGGGGAAAAATTGAATCCGGTGCGGAGGTTCTGCTGGTTTTAAAAACACGGAAGTCCAGCCTGCCCGCCCTGGAAAAATTGGTTCTCGCCAAACATCCTTACGACACGCCGGAATTCCTCGTTCTACCTCTGCTCGCAGGCAGTCAACGCTACCTCGGATGGCTGACTCTGAATACGCGCCGCGAGTGTGCGCTTAAGCCCTGAATCATCCATCACCCGCCAAGGCTGATGGTATTACCAGCCGTGTGAATAACTTTCCGGCGAATCCTGCAACTTTCTTGGAACGAAGATTCTCCGGCTACTTTTCAGTATTACTAACCCTGTGAATAACTATAGCTTGTAAATGGTTTCCTGCTGGGGTTAAATCGGGGATAAGCACCCAAAAGTCCCGGTGCAGGCCAAAGCAAGGTTGCGTATCAAGGGAGTGGCTTTCACCACGATCACTCAGAACGGTGGACGTTAAACTGATGGGAAACTTATTTCCCAGGAAGTTGACGGCGCCGGCGGTGCGAAATCAAAACCAAAAAACAAAGAAAGGAAGTTACCATGAAACCTACAACCAAAACCCTGTTTGCCCTCGGCTGCGCGTATGCGATTACCACAGCTTCGTCGTTCGCCCAACTGATCTATACCTTCGACGAGTTCGGCAATTCAAGCGGACCCTCATCCGCACCTCCTATTTCGGCGGGAGTCCTGCAACCAGACCCCTCTGGCGGATTGACCGTGCCCGTCCTGGTTTATACGGTGCCACTGCCGCTCGTAACCGGAGATGTGGTGCTCACCGAGCCGGGGCAACCGGCGGGCGGCCAATTTTCCGATGTCGTCCGGTTCTGGAACCCAACGGGCATCAACTTGACCCAAATTATCTTTTATTCGGACTTTTCGGCAGCGGACCCGGCCGACGCTCCGGCGGATACTGGACTGCCGGCACAGTTAATAAATTCCGTCATTGTCAACGAAGTCGGCCCGGAGGGCAATAATGGCGCCATCTATACCCCGCCCGCCGGTGGCCCCGGTTCCTTACCGGGCGCGCTGATTCAATACAACATCATCAGCGATGTGCCTGAACCCAATGGTTTGGCGCTGGCCAGTGTGGGTGCCGGACTGCTGCTAATCGTCTTAAAACGCCGGTACCAAGCCAGCGTCTGATGAAGCATCCTCCCAAACCAAACCGAAAGAACGAGAAAGGAAATTATCATGAAAGCTTCAATCAAAACCCTGTTAGTCATCGCTTGCGCATATACGATTGCGTCAACGCCGTCGTTTGCCCAGGTTTACACCTTCGACGAGTTCGGCAACTCCTCCGGGCCTGGCATTTCGCCGGGTGTGCTGCAACCAGATCCCTCGGGCGGACTGCCCGGCCTCGTCCTGGTTTACAATTTAGCGTTTCCGGTCGTGACCGGGGATGTGGCGTTGATGGAACCGGGGCAACCTGCACCAGGCCCTTATTCTGACGTTGTCCGATTTTGGGATCCGACTGGCGCTCCGCAAAGTCAGATTATTTTCTATTCGGATGTTTCGGCGACGGATCCGGCTGATGCTCCTGCGGATACCGGACTGCCTGTTCAGTTAATCATCGCTCCCACCAACCCTGTTTTCATAAATGAGATAGGTCCGGAGGGGAATAATGGCGCCATCTATACTCCCGGAGGGGCACAAGGCACCATCCCGGGCACGGTGGGCCTGCAGTATAACATCATCAGTGATGTCCCTGAGCCGGGGACCGTGGCATTGGCTATTCTGGCTGGCGGGACGGTGCTGCTGGCGATGAAGCGGCGACCGAAAGCCAACTGAACTGAAACACCTCGCAAATGGACAAACCGGCGGGCGGCGAAAGACGCCTGCCGGCTTTTATTGGATCCTTAGCGCAGGGTATTCGCATGGCCATTGCTTGGCATAATTCTGACAAATATTGTTTGAACGTCTGCCCAGCGGGCGTAAATTCGCCTTGTGAATCCAGTGGACACGGTTCCGTTGATGCTGTTCGCCCTTCATTTGCTGGCCTTGAGCGTGGGAGGGGTCATTTTTTTGGGAATGATTGTGCTGCATCGCCGCGCACAGGCGGTGAAGCGAACGGCTCAGGCCGCTGGTATACTGTCTCTGGCAGGCTCGAAATTTGCTCACCATCCCACGATTTGGCTGGCCATCCATTCGTCCAATCCCAAGGCCGTTCAGGCTGCATTGGGCCTCAGTTATCCCGCACCCTGCGCATGGTCGGAAGGCATTGCCGGCGGGCACGATTTATTCATTGGCGCCCCGGTGAATGATTGGATCATTGTCACCGGCTCCGGATTGCCGCACCCGGGTAATGACGTGGATCGTTGCTTTCATTTTTTAATTCGACTGAGCCGTGTGGCGGGTGAGGTTCAATTCTTTCTCGCCGACCCCCTTTTACTTCATCATGCCTGGGTACGCGTGGAAAATGGCGCCGTGAAGCGCGCCTACGCGTGGATAAATGAAACGGTGTGGAATCAAGGGGCCAAATCCATCGCTGAAATCGAATTGAATATGAAATGCTTCAGCTATGGCGAAGACGCAGGCATGGACGACGCTGCCACGGAGGAATATGCCGCCGCCAACGTTGAACAAATTCATGCGTTGTCGGCTCGCTGGAGCTTCGATCCGTCAGCCGCGGACGGGGATTGGCAGAGCCTTCCCGATGGCATCGCCGGCCGGTCGGTCCGGCTTTGGCAAGATTAGGTTGCGGACGCGCAACGTTTGCAGCAAAGTGCAACAGAAATGGAAAGGAAGCCCATGTCATTCAAAATTGAACTTGAACTGCAGAAGTTTCCCAAAGTCGTCACGCTCAAGGACGGCAAGAAGGCGACGTTGCGTCCGTTGCGCCGCAACGACGAAAAGGATTTTCACAAACTCTTTCTCGGCATCCCCGAACCGGAACGGATGTTCATCAAACACCGTGTCATCGACCTCGCGGTCATCCATGACTGGTGCCAGAACATTGATTACGGCCGCAACCTGCCACTCGTCGCGTTGATCGGCGGCAAAATTGTCGGCGATGCCACTTTGCACCAACAACTCGGCGGATGGCGACGGCACATCGGCCGGGTGAGTGTGCTGGTGCACCCGGAATTTCGGGGGCGTGGCCTGGCGCGGTCGCTGGTTGGCGAAATCATCGACATTGCACGTGGCGCTGGCCTGGAACGCGTTGAAGCTGAATTTATCGGTGAACAGGAAACGGCCATCAAAATGTTCGCCATGCTTGGTTTCAGCCAGCTTTCGCGGCTGGAAGATTACGTCAAGGATATGCAGGCCATTTCCCATGATTACATTTTGATGGGACTGGAACTGAAGACTGACGAGGAATACGCGGGCGTGGGAGGGTGATGCCGCCAGATATCTGCCCCAACTGCGGCGCGGAAGTTCCGCAAGGCGCACCAGCCTGCCCGGAATGCGGTTCGGATGAAAAGACCGGCTGGTCCGAACAGGCGCGATCTGACAACCTTAACCTGCCGGATGAGGATTTTGACTACGATGATTTCGTCCAGCGCGAATTTGGGGGGAGGCGAATCACTCCCCGCGGCATCCACTGGTTCTGGTGGATAATTGCAATCCTGGTCACTGCCAGCCTGGTTTTTCTGTGGCTGCAGTGATTCCGTGGACGAAACAAAAAGCCCGCACAAGCGGGCGGGCTGCGAAAAATCTCGCCCGGTTTACTTCTTCTCGTTTTTGGTCTCCGCCGGCTTTGTCTCTGCCGGGCTGGTTTCAGCCGGTTTGGTTTCCCCGGCCGGAGCGGCTTCCGCCGACGCCGGGGTGGCGGGAGTATAATCCACCCATTCCAGAATCGCACGCTGGGCGGCATCGCCCGTACGCTGTTCCATCTTGACGATGCGAGTGTAACCGCCGTTGCGCTCTTTGAACGCGGGTGCAATTTCTTCGAAAAGAATCCTCAACACGTCTTCGTTTTGACGCCATTTGCGACGCTCGTCTTTGGTCAATTGAATCGTCGGTCCATGCGTACGCAAACGCGCTGTCACCAAACGACGGGCCTGAAGAGTGTCGCGCTTGCCGAGCGTGATGATCTTTTCAGCCACCGGCCGCGCCGCCTTGGCTTTCGCCAGGGTTGTCGTCACGCGTTTGTGCTTGATGAGGCTGCAAACCAGGTTCGCCAGCATCGCGTTGCGATGCTCGGAGGTGCGACCCAGTTTGGCCGTGTGCTTTAAATGTCGCATAGAAAGGCTTAATTATTCTCCGGGGCTTCCTTGGGCGGCGTATCGAGCAGACCCGCTTCAAAGTTCATGCCCAGCGACAGACCCAATGCCTGGAGTTTGTCTTTGATTTCATTCAATGATTTCTTGCCGAAGTTGCGGTATTTGAGCATCTCCTGCTCGGTCTTCATCGCCAACTGACCGACGGTGGTGATGTTCGCGTTGTTCAGGCAATTCGCCGCGCGAACACTCAACTCGATTTCGTTGACACTCATGTTGAGCAATTTCTTAAGTTTGGCCTTCTCGTCATCCTGCTTCGATTCCGCCTCTTCAAATTCGACGGCGTTCTTGTCATAACCCACAAAAACGTCCAGATGGTGCGCTAGAATCGCCGATGCCTGTGTCAATGCGTCATCGGGCGAAATGCGTCCATCGGTCCAAATCTCCAGAATCAACCGGTCGTAATCCGTACGATTGCCGACGCGCGCGGCTTCCACTGCGTAACGCACGCGGGAGACCGGCGAGAATAGCGAATCAATCGCGACGA
The DNA here is from genome assembly GCA_035279985.1 of Verrucomicrobiia bacterium. Classification (GTDB taxonomy): domain Bacteria; phylum Verrucomicrobiota; class Verrucomicrobiia; order Limisphaerales; family UBA11358; genus UBA11358. The sequence continues at coordinate 6,265 of DATEGR010000433.1, read as the reverse complement.
CGCCGATGGGCTGGCCGGGCTTTTTATTTTCATCGCTCGGGCAAAAACCGCGCCCGATCTTGAGTTCCAGCTCCATCTCAAACTTCTTCTTTTTATCGAGCGTGCAGATATGCTGGTCGGGATTGACCAATTCAACATTCTGGTTGAGCTGGATGTCCGCGGCGGTTACCGCGCCTTCCTTGTTCGCGGACAGCAACAACGTCTGAGGATCACGGGTGTGGGCCTTGAATTTGATCTTCTTCAGATTCAAAACGATGTCCGTCACATCCTCCACCACTCCGTCGATCGTGGCAAACTCGTGCATGGCACCATCCACCTTCATCGAAGTGATGGCCGCGCCTTCAAGCGAAGACAACAACACGCGGCGCAGCGAGTTGCCGACGGTGTGGCCGTAACCGGTCTCAAAGGGGTCGGCGACGAATTTGGCGTAGGTTTCCGTGGCGGTCGCGTCGTCCTTCTGCAACCGTTTCGGCATTTCAAAACGTCCGAGACGTACTGGCATATTTTCCTTTCAACAATTTTAATCTGGCTTCACCGGCGATTTATTCCCGCAACCGGCAAAGCCCGTATAATTGTTCAACTTGGTTAATGTTTAGCGGGAATAAAATTCGACAACCGCCTGCTCATTGGCAATCGGTTGAATCTCATCACGGGTCGGAATCCGCATGACCGTGCCTTTGAACTCTTCCTTGCTCAACGACAGCCAATCCGGCACCGCGCGGCTCGTGGCCATTTCCAAATTCTTCGTCGCCAGCTGGCGCGACACGTTTGAATTTTTCACCTCAATGGCATCGTTCACCTTGAGGCCGTAGGACGGCACGTTCACCTTGCGGCCGTTCACCAGAACGTGTCCATGCGAAACCATCTGGCGCGCGGCGGCACGGGTGGTCGCAAAACCGAGATGAAAAACAACATTGTCCAGACGTGTTTCCAAAATTTGCAGCATCTGCTCGCCGGTAACGCCTCGGCGTTTCAGAGCCTTCTCATAAACCCCGCGAAACTGGCGCTCCATCAAACCATAGTAATAACGCAATTTTTGCTTCTCGATCAGGCCCAGGCCGTAATCCGTATGCTTGCGCCGCGACTTCGGACCATGAACGCCGGGGCCATAATTGCGGCGTTCCAGGTACTTCGATGGGCCAAAAATAGGCGTCCCGAAACGACGGCTGATGCGAACGCGAGGACCGGTATAACGAGCCATAGGAAATTTATAATTTGCGGTTTTCGATTTGCGATTTTACACGCGACGCTTCTTACGGGGGCGACAACCGTTATGCGGAATCGGTGTCACATCTTTTATGGCGCTGATTTCCAGGCCGATGGCCTGTAATGCGCGAATAGCTGATTCCCGGCCGGAGCCCGGGCCTTTGACACGCACTTCAATTTCCTTCATGCCATGCGCCATTGCCTGGCGGGCGGCGTCCTGTGCGACCTGCTGCGCGGCGTAAGCTGTGCTTTTGCGCGACCCCTTGAAACCGACGCGCCCGGCACTCGACCAGCCAATGAGATTGCCGTGCAGGTCCGTAATCGTGACCTGCGTGTTGTTGAAAGTCGCCAGAATATTGGCCACGCCGGTAACGATGTTCTTGGCGTGCTTGGCCTTGATGATTTTCTTGGCCGCGGCATCCTCACCCAAAAGTTCAGCGGCACTCGGCGCAGAACCGGCGGCCGGCGTGGCCGCGGCGGCAGCGGCGGGCGTTTCTCCTGTCGCCGGTGTTTCCGCAGCTGGCCCCGCTTTCTTAGGCGCCTTGTCCTCGGCTGGCTTGGCACCTTTTTCGGCCGGGTCAGTTTCCTTCGCTGCAACTTTTTCGGCGGCGGGTTTGGCCTCTTTCTTTACCGGCGCTTTCTTTTTTGGTTCGTCAGCCATATGAGGTTTCGATTCGTGAAACTTAAATCGCAAATAAAAAATTGATCAATGGATGCCGGTCTTGGCGTTCGGGTTACGTTGCACGCCGACAGTCTTGCGCGGTCCTTTGCGCGTGCGGGCATTGGTCTGGGTTCGCTGGCCGCGTACGGGCAATCCGCGCATATGCCGGACGCCGCGGTAACATTTGATGCCCTGCAGCCGTTTGAGGTTCATGCCAATTTCACGGCGCAGGTCGCCTTCTATGACGTACCTGCCCTCCTGAATGGCATGGACAATTTGAGAAAGCTGTTGTTCGGTCAAATCCTTCGCGCGGATGCTCGGATCGATATTGGCGTGTTCCAGAATCTCCTTCGAGTTGGACGGACCGATGCCATAAATGTAGCGCAACGCGATGTCGATGCGCTTGTTCGGCGGAACTTCAACTCCAATGATGCGTGCCATAAATCAACCTTGCCGTTGTTTGTGCCGTTTGTTCGAGCAAATCACACGAATGACACCGCGACGCCGCACTATTTTGCAGTGCTCGCACAATTTTTTAACTGACGCACGGACTTTCATGTTCCTGTTGTATTCGGTTCAACCAAAACCCGCCCTGCGGACAAATCGTAGGGCGTCAAATGCAATTTCACTTTGTCTCCGGGCTTCAGCCCGGCAAAATTCCGCTTCACCCGCCCCGCCACGAACGCCGTCAACCGGTGTCCATTGGCCAGCTCCACGCGATAGGTTCCGTTCGCCAGAGCTTCCCTCACCCAACCTTCAACCTGGAAGGCTTCGTTTCCGGGCATGTCAAAATCTCCGGTTCACCCTCAGCGATCAGGACCGTATGCTCAAAATGAGCGGACAGTAAACCATCTTGCGTAACGACTGTCCAGCCGTCTTTCAAAATTTTTACGCCGTCCTGGCCGGCATTAACCATTGGTTCAATGGCCAGGGTCATGCCCGGCCGGAGCTTTTGATTGCTCTTGGGGTCCACAAAATTCGGCACCTGCGGCTCCTCATGCATCGAACGCCCGACACCGTGCCCCACAAATTCGCGGACCACGCTAAAACCGTTGCTTTCCACGTAAGTCTGTACCGCGCGCGAAATATCTGTCACACGATTCCCCGGGACCGCCGCCGCAATGCCTTCGTAGAGCGCATGTTCCGTCACATCCATGAGACGCTGTGCCGCGACGCTGCAACCGCCGACCGCCAGCGTACGCGCCGTGTCACCCACAAACCCCTTGTAAAACACGCCCACGTCCACGCTAACGATGTCGCCAAAGCGCAATTCGCGGTCACCGGCCAGTCCGTGCACCACTTCTTCATTTACGGAAAGGCAGGTATGGCATGGGTATTTGCGATAGCCCAGAAACGCGCTTTTGGCCCCAAGCTGCTTGATGCGCTTGGCCGCAAATTCGTCCACCTGCCGCGTCGTGAGACCGGGTTTGATGAAGGCGGCAATTTCCTCCAGCACCGTGCCCGCCACCGCGCAGGCCGGCCGCATCAAGTCCAGGTCCCGTTCACTTTTCAAAATAATCATCTTTAGAACCGCCCGCGCAAGCGGCCCTTCCTTAAAAAACCGTCATAATGGCGCATCATCAAATGTGACTCAACCTGTCGCATGGTGTCCAGCAAGACGCCGACGGTGATTAAAATGCTTGTGCCGCCAAAGAACTGGGAGACATCGTAGGGAATATTCATGGCGTTGCGCATCAGGATGGGGATGACCGCGATGATGGTGAGGAAAATCGCACCGGCCAAAGTGATCCGGCTCATGGCCTTGTGGAGATAGTCGCTGGTCCCCTGCCCCGGACGCACCCCGGGAATATAGCCGCCGTTTTTCTTCAAATCGTCGGCGATTTGTAGTTCATTGAACTGCGTGGCCACCCAGAAATACGAGAAGAACAAAATCATCAGCCCGTAAATCGTCAGATACGCGCCGGACCCGTAACCGAGCATCCTGACAACGTTCATAAAGAAATCGTGTAAAAATGGGACATTCTTAAAGGCTACATTGGCCAGCCACTCACAGATCGGCTCCGGAAACATCAGGATGGATTGGGCAAAAATAATCGGCATCACGCCCGAGTAATTTACCCGTAACGGCATGAACGAGGTGCCGCCGGAATACAGCTTGCGCCCCACGGCACGCTGCGCGTACTGGACCGGAATTTTCCGTTGCGCCTGGGTTATGGCAATGACACCGCCAATCACCATGGCCAGCAACAGAACCAGCATCACGCCCGTGCCCATCAGATGATAATTCGATTCAATCCCGCCAGCGGGATGAAACATGTCCATCAACGCCGTGCCGGCGCGCGGCAGCCGGGCCACAATGCCGATGGTAATGACCAACGAAACACCATTGCCCACGCCGCGGTCGGTGATCTGTTCGCCCAGCCACATGAGCAGCATCGTGCCGGTTGTCATGATGAGCGTGGTTTGAATCAGATACCAGATGGGGTTGCCAATCAGGACGAGTTGGCCCTGGAATCCGTGGAAAATGGTTTGGGGATGTTCCCAGCCATTGGCAAAATACAAACCCTGCCCCAGGCAAATCAACACCGTCAGATAACGACCGTACTTGATGATTTGTGCCCGGCCGCCCTCTTCGCGCGCCAGCTTGCTGAGCTTCGGCCAGACGGCCGTAAGCAATTGAATGATAATCGTGGCGCTGATGTACGGCATGATCCCCAGCGCCCCGATGGCGCAATTCCCATAGGCACCGCCGGCAAACATATTGTACATGCCGAGCAATCCGCCATTGCTCTGTTCATTTTCCTTGAAAAAGTTGGAGAGCGCCGTCCCGTCCAGCCCCGGAATAACAATGTAGGCCGTTAAACGGCAAACCCCCAACAGTGCCATCGTGAACAGAATTCGGGACTTCAGCTCCGGAATTTTGAAGCAGTTGGCAAACGTGTTGAAGATGTTACGGAACATGGCTCAGTCCCGCTCAGGCTTTCGCGGGCTCGGCGGCTTTGCGGCCGGTGATTTCGCAGGTGCCACCTTTGGCCTCGATCTTGGCCTTCGCCGAAACGCTGAATGCGTGCGCACTCACCGTGAGTTTTTTGGTCAACTCGCCGTCGCCCAGGATCTTGACTCCGCTCGCGCGACCGTTGGCCAGGCCGATGGCACGCAATGCCGTTTCATCCACACGCGCGCCGTCGTCAAACTGGTTCAGTTCACCGACGTTCACCGCGACGAATTGTTTGGCAAAACGCACGTTGTTGAACCCGCGCTTGGGGATGCGCCGGATGAGCGGCATCTGACCACCTTCGAAACCGATACGGATGGAACTGCCCGAGCGCGCCGTCTGGCCTTTGCCGCCGCGACCGCTGGTTTTGCCGTGGCCACTGGACTCGCCCTGGCCGAGCCGCTTGCGCCGGTGTTTCGCGCCCGGACGGGGTTTCAAATCATGTAATCGCATAAAAAATATCAGACCGCCGTCGGACTTGCCTCGGGAACCTTCCCCGTCTCTGCTTTCCTGATTTCCAAACCGCGGCTTCGATAAATGTCTTCGCGCAACCGCAGGCTCAACAAGGCCTTCACCGTCGCTTTTACCACATTCGCCGCGTTTTTCGACCCGAGCGATTTGCTTAAAATATCCTTCACCCCGGCGGATTCCAAAACTGCCCGCACCGTCTTGCCGGCAATGATGCCCGTCCCCGGCGACGCCGGCCGCAACAGGATTCTCGCGCCGTCAAACTCGGAAAAAACTTCATGCGGAATCGTCGCGTCCTTGAGGGAAACAGAAACCATCCGATTGCGGGCCAATTCGCCACCGCGACGAATGGCATCCGCCACTTCGCCGGCTTTGCCGAGCGCAACCCCGACGCGGCCCCTTTTGTCCCCCACCACCACGAGCGCGCTGAAGTTGAAGCGGCGTCCGCCTTTGACCACTTTTGCGGAGCGGTTGATATAAACAACCTTTTCCATCAACTCCTCCGAAGCGCCGCCTGCGAACGCAAGTTCCGACGCTTCGCCGGCCGGCTTGGCGCGGCGGCCCCGGCCGCGCAGGCCACGTTGTTCTTCAGTTTCGGTTTTAATGATTTCAGCCACGGTAATTTTTTGTTACAGGTTAAAATTTCAGCCCCGCTGCGCGGGCCGCATCGGCCAACGTCGCCAGCTTGCCGAACACCAACACCGGTTTGCTGTCCTTGCCTTTGCCCTTGCTCTCGCTGCGGTGATAACGTGCGCCGCCGCGATCGAAAACGACCGTTTTGATTCCCTTCGCCAGCGCGGTTTCCGCCGCCAGCTTGCCGACAACTTTGGCGCTGGCCACGTTGGCGGCCAGCTTGTCCCGGTCGGGTACAGTCTTGCCGGTGGTCGAAACGGCTGCCAGCGTCACCCCGGCGTTATCGTCGATAAACTGAACGTGAATGTTTCTGCCGGTGAAACAAACACTCATACGTGGAC
>DATEGR010000432.1:0-4716 GCA_035279985.1 Verrucomicrobiia bacterium | reverse complement strand
AGGCGGGATGCTCGCGCGTTCCGCGGACGATTTTCAAAATATAATCGTTCACTTCCGATGCGACCGTCACGGAGCGCACGGCTTCCTGGCTTTTCATGATACCGTCCGGCGTCGTCACCGGTTGGAGCGTGTCAATCGGATGGCGCAATTGGAACCGCTCGATCATCTGCTTTTCGTCGGCGAACGACGGGTAGCCGAGCTGCAGTCGCATCAGGAAACGGTCCTTTTGCGCTTCCGGCAGCAGAAACGTGCCTTCCTGCTCGATGGGATTTTGCGTGGCGACAACCATGAACGGTTTTTGCAGACGGTAGGAGACATTTCCCTCCGTGACCATTGCTTCGCCCATCGCTTCGAGCAAGGCCGCCTGCGTGCGCGGACTGGCGCGGTTGATTTCGTCCACCAGGACGAACTGCGAAAACAGCGGGCCAAAATTGAATTCCGCGCGTCCGGTCTTCGGATCGAGATGCGGCTCCCCGAGAACGTCCGCCGGCTGCAAGTCCGGCGTGCATTGAATCCGTTTGAAGGTGCAGCCGGCGCTCTGCGCCAGCGCGCGGGCGAGCATCGTCTTGGCGACGCCGGGGACGTCTTCGATCAGCAAATGTCCTTCCGCCAGCCAGACCGCCGTCGCCAGTACCACCTGTTCGTGCTTGCCCACGATGACCTTTTCCACGTTGTCAACCAGCTGCCGCGCGAGGGGGGAAACATCCGCCGGCACCAGCTTCCTGGCTGCCTCAATCGGCAGCAAAGTAACCTTCGGCTTTTTATCGGTTTGCGGAGAGGAAATGTCCATGGCTTCAGAATTTCAGAAGATGGCCGATGACGCGACCGATTTCTACCAGTTCCCGCGTCTCTTCGGGTGTGTATTCGTGCTGGCGCATCGTGCCGACGCCGAGGGTGCCGGTGATTTTGTCCCTGTCACGCACCGGGACGCAAAGCGCGCCCCCGACACCGGTCTGTCGCGCGCCGGGCCGGGCCACACCGCTGGCGTCGGTCTGCAAATTGCAGATGGTGACCGGACCGCCGCGTGCGACCACCTGTCCGGCAATGCCCTTGCCGACGGGAATCGTTTTCACAACTTCAATCATTGGCGGCGGCAGGCCGGCCTGGGCGACAAGGCGAAGCAGTTGTTTTTCCGCATCGAGCCGATGAATGGTGCCGGTCTCGGAACGAAAATGTTTGAGCACCTCATGCAACGCTTCCTCCAGAACACTCTCGCGCGGGCCGCCATTTTTCAGGAGTAAGGCGATTTGTTCGTTCGGTTTATTCACACAGAAATCGCAAGTTGGGCGCCGGAGATTTTATTGGATTGGGCAGCCATATTCCATGGCACAGTTACCCCTGCAAGTCACATGACTGGCGGTGTACCGGGTGGTGGTGGCGGTTCCGCCGGGAAAACATCATAGTCGCGGCCAAACTGGGCCAGGAAATAGAGGGAGTAGCAACGTTTGAACATCAAAACCGGCAACAACAGGACGGTGCCCAGATAGGGAAGGATCATCAGACATCCGGCAATGCAACACGTGACAATCACCGCGCCCAGGACGATGACGCCGATGGCTATTGCCAGCACAATCTGGAAAAGGAAATACAGGATAAACGTTCCCACATGACCCGAAATCAGAGTTCCCAGTTCCTTCCACGCCGACAGGCAGTGGTTGCGGTGCAGGAACATGATGGGCACCACAAAATCCAGGGTGAGCTTTTTGATGATCGCAAACCCGATGGCCAAGCCCAAAAACAAGAGTCCAAAACCAATCGCGGTGATGATGGCATTCGGGATAAATTGGCCGGCCAGAAACATCTTGCCGACCATGACCATGGCGATCACGAGGAGCGGCAACGTACAAATCATGGCGACCAGCCCCAACCCCAGCCGGAATAAAAAGAGGCTGTTGGCCTCGCTGGCGAATTTATGCCAGGGTTCGGTCACCTCGGCCTTGTTCAAAGCCACACAATGCAGGAACATGAATTTGCCACGGCTGTTGAGCCACAAAAAGACCAGCCACAACGCCAGGCCAATCACCACCAGCGCGGCCACCAGCGGCACAATCCAGTTGAGGTTGTCCAGAACATAGTCCCGGGCGCGGGCAAGCTCGTGGCGAAAGTTCTCCTCGTAACCATGATGTTGGCCAAAATTGTAATTGAAGTTCCCACCCGTTCCGCCTTCACCCAATTGGGCCAGCCACGCGCAAAAGCCGATAACGAACCACTTGCCCGGATCGAAAGGGTGAAAGAGAACGTGTTTGACCCGTTCCAAAGCCGGACTGACCGGCTCGGCCACGTTGATTTCCCGTGGCGGAGTGCTGACGGGGCCGATGGACATAGGCTGAATACCCGATTCTTATGAAATCAGAGTCCGCCTGCAACCAGAATTATGATCTCGTAAAATCGCAGTCCGGCGATTGGCCGGCTGGCAGCATGAAACAGGGCCGTTTGTTGAACAAACGGCCCTGAACTTCAAACTCGATTTTCCAGCGAACCGGGACTGTTTCAGGCTCTCACGAGAAGTCTGGTCTGCCGGCGTTTGGCCATGAACCACCCGCCAACCAGCAGCCCGCCTGCGGCCAGGAAGCTGAATGTGCCGGGCTCCGGAACAGCTTGAACGCTTTCGGTCAGGCTGTACTGCGTCGAGCCGGTAAACTGAACGACATAACCGAAATCCAGCGTGCCGTTAATCGCAACGGGCGCCCCGCCCTTATAGTCGATCATCCCGTTGAAGTTCCCGTTGATGTCCGGTCCGGTCGGCGCCGTGATGTTGGCCGTCCAACCGGTGGGAACCGTGACATTGGCGGAGTTGATTGAAAACATCTGGTTCATGGCGACACTGACAATGTACTCCGTCCAAGCAAACGAGGACGTGTTATTAATGGAATTGCCGATGGTGAGAATCGGATCGGCCGGGCTGTTCGCAAAAAGTGTTACGCCCATATCTCCAGAACTGGAATTTTGACTTCCGGTCCACGACACAGCTTGAGAGGCGGCGTCCAAACTTCCATAGCAATAAACGCCCCCACCATAGCTCCAAGGTCCCGCGCTGGTGATACTCGCCTGGCTGATGGACCAACTCAAGAAGCTCGCCGCAGCGACCAAAAGAATTTTCGTATTCGTCATACTTACGCTCCACTTATTAAGGGTTCAAAACCGGTACGCACATGAGATGAACCACGATCAACTTTGTTCCCAAAAATCTTTTCCTTCTCGTTCAGGTCCAACATCATCCCGCAAAACCTGTTTGACCTACTAAACTTTCAGCGCGATTCTGGACGAATGGGGGTCAATTGTCAAGCGTTTTTTGCCATTGATTGTGCAACAAGTGTGTGACGAAACGCATTCCTTGACTCGTCAGTTCCGGGTTCTATCATTCCGCTCAAGTTTGGTGTTTGTAATGAATCGAATATAAAGGAAATAAAGGAAATAAAGGAAAAATGAGTAAAATTTGTGGAATTCAGGCGCGTGAAATTCTCGATTCGCGCGGTAACCCAACCGTGGAGGTGGATGTGACGCTGGCATGTGGCGCGTTTGGCCGGGCGGCAGTGCCCAGCGGTGCCAGCACTGGCGAAAATGAGGCGATTGAACTCCGCGACGGCGACAAAAAGCGATTTTTGGGCAAGGGCGTACAAAAGGCGGTCAAAAATGTCACCGGGGTGATTGCCCCGAGGCTCATGGGCCTCGAGGCCTGTGACCAGTTGACGGTCGACGGCACCATGTTAAAGCTCGACGGCACGGAAACAAAATCCAAGCTCGGTGCCAATGCCATCCTGGCGGTGTCCCTGGCGAATGCCAAGGCGGCCGCCGCTTCCTTGAATCTGCCCCTGTTCAAATACCTTGGCGGGCCGAACGCGAAAGTCCTGCCCGTCCCGATGGCCAACGTCATCAACGGTGGCGCGCACTCGGACGCCCCGATTGATTTCCAGGAGTTCATGATCATGCCGTTGGGCTTGCCGACCTTCCGTGAAGGCCTGCGCGCCATCACCGAAACGTTCCACGCCCTCAAGGCCGTCTTGAAGAAGCGTGGTCTGTCCACCGCCGTCGGCGACGAAGGTGGCTTTGCTCCCAAGCTCAAGAGCGTGGAGGACGCGCTGGAGACCATTATTCAGGCCATCAAGGATGCCGGCTACAAGCCGGGCAAGGACATTTACCTCACGCTCGACCCGGCTGCCTCCGAGTTCTACAGCGGCAACGCGAAATATACCTTCAAGAAAAGCACCGGCGAAACCATCAGCGGTGATGACCTCGTGGCTTTTTACGTCAAGCTGGTGAACAAATATCCGGTTGTCAGCATTGAGGACGGCTGCGGTGAGAGCGATTGGGCGACGTGGAAGAAGCTCACCGACAAAATTGGCGACAAGGTCCAGCTCGTGGGCGACGATTTGTTCGTCACCAATGTGAAATTCCTCAAGCAAGGCATTGATACCGGTACGGCCAATTCGATTCTCGTGAAGGTGAATCAAATCGGCTCGCTCACCGAGACCCTCGACGCGGTTCAGTTGGCGCAGTTTAACAAATACACGGCCGTGATCTCACATCGCTCGGGCGAAACGGAAGATTCGACGATCGCCGACATTGCCGTGGCGACCAATTGCGGCCAGATCAAGACCGGTTCGCTCAGTCGTTCGGATCGCCTGGCGAAATACAACCAGCTCCTGCGCATCGAACAGATTCTCGGGGAAAATGCGATCTATGCCGGCACCAGCGCCTTGCCGAAACGTCACTGAT
>DATEGR010000431.1:0-7733 GCA_035279985.1 Verrucomicrobiia bacterium | reverse complement strand
TTGTCCCTCACCCAGCCTGCCGGCCACCCTCTCCCATCCGATGGGCGAGGGACTTTCACCACCGCGCACCGCGGACGCCTACACCTTCACCCGCGAATTGTAAAAGCCCCATCCGGACAAGGCGGATTCTGGCATCAAGGGCATTGGAATCGAAGAAGGCATCGGACGCCCCCTCTGCCGGAGAAAAACCGGGGGCGGACTGGAAAAGGACCTGCAAACTTGCGGCAAATGAGGTGGTGGTACGTTTTGCGCGGGTATGGACGCCGCGGCCTGCCCCGACAGGAGTCTGTCGGGGTGCCGGCGTCACCGTCCGCGTTCAGCGGACGGGACCTGAAACGCCATGAATCATCGGGCGTTTCGTTGCGCCGCTGAACGCGGCGCGGTCATCGCAGCGCGATGACCCTAAATTGCCAGAATGTACCACTACCGAAAATGAAGAGAACCACGAAAAAGCCCACGCTGGTCATGGGCAGGAAACCAAATGGGAAATGTCAGCTTAATCCAGTTTTCCCGTCACATCTGATCTGAAAATACCCGTTCGCGCAGCGACCTGGAGAAACTGCGCGTGATGCTCAAGATAAACCGGGATCAGCTTTTGCGGCGGCGGAGCGCCAGCAGGCCAAGTAACCCTGCGGAGACGAGCCCGAGGGTGGCCGGCTCGGGAACGGGGGTCAGAGTCAAAGTGCCGGTTTCATTATACACGTAAACCCATTGAATCTCATTGTGGGGAGCTCCGGCGATCGGAGTTCCATCGGGGTTCAAGTAAGCCGGGTTTGCTTCTCCAATGAACATACCGTATGAACCTGGGCCATTACCCCAAATATTAACAAGCGTATCATAGGAAGGGGTGCTGCTTTGTAAACCGGCATAGCCGGAGCCAAAACACACTCCGGTGCCATCAAAAATGGGATCACTCGGAGGGGCGAAAGCGGCGACGTCATATGTAATTACGGTGCCATCTTGAGTCCTGACATTGGACTGGCTGCTTGAGATGGCCGAGCCGGCTGATAACGGAAGCAAGTTCCCTGACGCGGTGGTAGTGCCTGGTAAAGATTCGAGTGGAACGTTAACAACATTGATTGAGCCGCCGGTAGCGACGCCGCCTGAGATGGCGATCGTCCCCGAGGCATCAATGCCACTATTGCCGATGAACGTGAAAGTGTAGATCTGGGCGACCGCCGCCGGAGCCGAAGCGATGAGCATCAGCACCAAAGCACTGGCAATTCGCGAATAGAAGTTCACGGCAGGTTTATCGGACCAAGTTTGCAGCAATGATTTCATAATTTTAAATCTCTGATTCAATCGATTACACATCAGGAAAGATAAACAATCAAGGAAAATCATCCATTCTGCTTATCCAGATGACGGACATGACTTCCCGGCCCGGAAACAATGCAAGTGCTTGCGGTTGAATGGACTGCATCAAAGAATGTCGCGAAAGCCTCCGTTGTTCAGCTGGCTTCAGGACTAAATACTTATTCACAATCCCATGATTGTCGAAAAGCTGTCGGAAAATCCGGCGCAACCATTCAGTATCGGTTAACTCATTTATTTTGAAGGCGTAACTGTTTGACGGAAGATAACTCCGATGCATCGCGAGCGGGCAGAGGAAACAGAGGTTTTCAGGTTTTGCCACCCCTCCGTTATCTTCGCCTGCTCGCGACGTGTCGGAGTTGGCTCCTGTGAATTAAAATCCGAGTTTATCTGTGTTCACCTGCCGTGCTCGCGCCCGGTGCGCCGGTTGGGTCGGCCGCAATTCCCCGATAAACGGCATCGGGGCAGGTTGTTTTGAACCCCGAAAGCTTTCGGGGCTGGTCGCATTTCGGCAGAGGCGCGGATTTGGCTGGTGCGCACGCCGGCGCACGGCGCTTGTAGCGCGGCCGTCCCGGCTGCGGGTTCGGGCGGCGTCCCGCCGCGTGAATATGCACGGAGCGAGACGCTCCATGAACCCGCCGGCGCGGACGCCCGCGCTACGGACCCCCGTTATCATCCCGCCTGGAGATGTCCGCGAACAATTGTTATTCTGCGGGGTTTTGGACTGCGGCAGTCCGGGACGCTGGCGCGTTGGCCGGGCGTTTATTCCGGATCGCTCAGGCCCGTTGGAAAGAAACATTTTGTGACCGCACACCAGCGGTTCATCGCCCATCGCTTCCATCAATGCACTGCACAGTTTTATCAATTGACCGGGCCGCTGCGTTCGGGATTAGACTGGCTGGTGACGGTTAACCGTGTGAATGCATCCAAATTATGAAAACATTAACGAGACGTTTCCTGTTCTGGACTCCGAGGATCCTGTGCCTCCTCTTTGCCGGATTCATCAGTATGTTTGCGCTGGACGTGTTTGAGGGAAACCAGGGTTTCTGGAACACGCTAATTGCCCTCTTGATTCACCTCATCCCGACGGGCCTGCTGCTGCTCATCCTGGCGGTGGCCTGGCGCTGGGAATGGATCGGGGCCTTGTTCTTCTCCGCCCTGGGTGTGCTCTATCTGGTCGCCTTTTGGGGCAGGTTTCATTGGTCGGTTTACCTCGTCATTGCCGGCCCGCTGTTCCTTTTGGGCGCCTTGTTCCTCCTGGGTTGGAGCCGGCGCGCCGTGATTCACGCCAAAGCCTGAATGGGTCACCGCCAGCGCGGTTGGACGTCGGCCGTGCTGAACGTCGTGAGACGGCTTTGCGAGGCAGGGAAACCGCGTTGCGGCGTCCGGACTTCGCAGCGCGATCTCCCTGCCAACATCTTCAAAACTGCTGATCCCGCAGTGCGGAACCTTCACCCGCGAACTGGACCCACTTCATCGGGACACTTGAGCCGTTCAGGGAACGGCTCAAGTCACGTCGGTCGTGGTGAATGGCGGTGACCGCAACGTTGGTCAATGACCATGGTTGTGGTCGTGGCCGCGGTCATCCTGGTCGAAATGCTTTTCCCCGTGCCACGGATGCACGTGCCCGCGAGCATCCACACGGTAATGCGCATTAACGATGGTGTGTGCGTGCCAGTCGGCGTGGACTCTTTCCCACTCATGGAAACGCCCCAGCCGAACCGCATCGCAAGGAAGCCAGTAATCGCCGGAGCCCAGATAAAAATATTGCGCCCCGACGATACCCACATACTCGTAACCATCCCAGACGTACGCATCAGGAACCCCGACCGTCACGGTTATGGAGGGTGGCGGTGGTACCGGCACGGGAACCCGGACGGTTATTCCCACGGCAGGCCCTGACATTAATTTCAATGTCGCAAGACTTGAAATACCCATGGTTATGATAATTTTTCTTATCGTTTTCATGCCACTTCAACCCAGCTTGAGCCATGCCGCCCATAAAAATCGTCCTTTTCGCGCTGCAAACCGTGAATATTGATTCCGGGTTCATGGCGACCTGCAACATTTCGAATCAACCTTGTCAGGCCATGAATCAACGTGCCCGGGAAAAAACCGGCAGATGGCGATTGCCATGAATTGGTTTGGTGATAGGGCGGTATTGCGGCCCCGCCATCACCGGCAAAGCGACAGCTCTGCCTGCCTTTGAATTCACACCGGGCGCGGCCTCTGGCGCCAGTCACACTGACTTCGCACACCGGCGTTGCATTGCCGTTGAAGGTGATTTATGGATTACTTCACGAGTGATGCCAAATGAAAGTTCAATGAACTGCGGCGGCAACCCGGCCGCTCAAACCAACGATCCGGCCGCTGCCATCCGCGCCGGACGGCAGATTGAATTTGTCAGCCTCGGCTGGACTTCACTGGAAGCAGCGGCGGGCATAATCGCCGGCATTCTGGCAGGCAGCATCGCCCTCGTCGGGTTCGGAGCGGATTCGGTCATTGAAATGGCTTCGAGCGCCATCCTGCTTTGGCGTCTGGACCATGAACTGGGCGAGAAACGCGAACGTAGGGCGCTGCGACTGGTCGGGGTCAGTTTTCTTTTGCTCGCTGTTTATGTGGGATGGGAAGCCATTGAATCGCTGGTCAAGCACCAGCCGCCCAATGCCAGTTATTTCGGCATCGTTTTTTCCGTGCTTTGCCTGATCGTCATGCCGCTGCTGGCCCGCGCCAAACGGCGCGTTGCGACGAGGCTGGAGAGCGGGGCGATGGCAGCGGATGCCCGGCAGAGCGCCCTCTGCGGTTATCTCGCCGCCCTCCTGCTCGGCGGATTGGGCTTGAACGCGCTGTTCAACTGGTGGTGGGCCGACCCGGTGGCCGCGCTGGCCATGCTGCCCATCATCCTCAAGGAAGGTTTCGCGGCCCTGCGCGGCGAGGTTTGCGATTGCCATTGATGCGTCGCGGCTTCCGCCCGATTTGATCCGGCCCGTGGCGCCTGGCGATTGCCGTGATTTTCACAGAAGGGAACGAAAAGAACGAAGGTGGTGGCGTTCCTGACTTTGTTTCCTTCGTTGGCTTCGGCGAGTTCCGTTCTCTGCGTTTGCCGTGATTTGGCAGGGCGCAATCTCCGTATCGCGCCGCGATCGTCTGATCCATCTACTTTGTTTGTTTTCGCACCTGCGAAAGCCGGGGCGGCCAGGAAATGTCATCCCCCCTTGAATTGAAACCATGCCCCATCCGTTCGACTTTACCAAGAGGCGCCAGTGGCCGGTTTGTTTCTCGAGAAATTTGCGGACGCTCGCGATTTATCGGAGTTCGGGGTTGGACGCTGGCTGGGTTGAACATGATGCGGCGATTGTCCCTCACCCGGCCCGCCGGCCACTCTCTCCCATCTGATGGGCGAGGGACTTTCACCACAACCGATGGCTACGCCTTCACTCGCGAACTGGAAAAACTTCACCCCGGATAATTTGGACTTCAATGATTGGATGGGCCTGATACGCTGTCGCGGAATGGCTGAAGGCAACTGGCAACATTATTATGTTGGAAGAATATAACTTTTGGTCCGCCAAAAAGACGAAGTTTTGGGTCGGGGTGTCGATTATGCTATTGATCATCATCGCTCTCCTGTTTGCGGGATATGCCTGGATTTTATATCAGGAGAAAGTCCAAGCCTCAGCTTCGAATTTAAATCAACCATCCCATCCCGCGGCCGCTGTGTCTATCGCCGGTGACAGCGGTTCAACGAACGCATTGGCACCCTCGTTATCGCCGTTTCCGCCGGCTACAAATTCATACTAAGATCCTGCCGTCCTTCTGAGCGTGAGCGTCAAAACGGGTTGGTTCTCACGGTTGACGCTCGCCGGTTTTGAAGCGGGTGGTTCGCGTTCAAAATCGACCCTTCTTCGCCTCCCCACTCAGAGATCCAAATCAATTCGGGGCGATGACATGGAACGCGTTCGATTTCACCTCCACATCCAGACCGGCATAAATGCTCTCGGCGGAAATGACCTCAGCGGAGTGCTTCTTTAGATACTGCATTTGCGCCTGCAGTTCCGAAGGATTGTTAAATTTTCGTTCCACCACAACCCGCTCGGCCACGTCCCGCCGCAGACGATTTTCCAGAAGAGCATAGTCTATGTTTGCCTGATTCAGATTGACGTTATTCGAAGCGATCTGGCTCGTGAGGCCGGCCAGCTGGTTGGTCAAATCCATGACGTGCCGGCTTAGAATTTGATTTTCCGATTTCACTTCCGCAACCTGCCGGCTCAGGTTGGTGATTTGTTCCGCCCCGAGCGCCATGGTGGCTTCGACTTCCCTCAGTTGGTTTGAAAACGTCAAAGATGCCGACCGGCTTTGGTCGAGGCTGTTGGACAAGGTGAGAATCGTTCCGGTACCAAAGGCGACCTGCAACTGCGCCGAGTCCAACCGGTTCGAAACATCGGCCAGCGCACCGACATCATTTTCATGTTGCGCAGTATCGCCCCGTTTTATCCCGATAAGAGACAGGACCAACACGGCGCAGGCCAGGGCCAGAACGGTGGATAAATATTGGTTCATACAGCAAGCCGCGCGATCAAATACAATGTGCGTCCGCTCATCCCCGAAAACTTGCAAAGGCGAAACCGATTGGACAAGAATGGATTTGTTACGATTCCGTGACGCCCGGGTACAACGCCATCGGATTTGAATCAGTGCCCGCCATCATCCGCCGTCCCCTCCGGGGCGGCTCCACGCCAAAATGATCGTCAGAGAATTTTATTTGCCTTATTAGCCGCAGGGGTGAAACTACGTCCAACGGGATATGGGGTCGTCATATCAGATTGTCTATACCAGCACCGCCACAGCGCCTTTCGGCAGGACCGAGTTGATGGATTTGCTCAAGGGCAGCGTCCGGAGAAATACCCGCGCCGACATCACGGGCTTGCTGCTGTACCAGGGCGGCGCGTTCATCCAGGCGCTGGAGGGCGAGAAGGCGGCCCTTACGGAGCTTTTCGAAAAAATAAGCCACGACCCGCGTCATCATCACATCATCCGCTTGATCCAGGGGCCGATTCAGGAGCGGAATTTTCCCAGTTCGGCCATGGCCTTCCGGGATTTGGACTCGCCGGAGTTGCGGCGCCTGCCCGGCTACAGCGAGTTTTTGAACACGCCACTCAACGGGGAATTGCTGGCGAAGGACATACCCGCGTGCAAACGGCTGCTGTTGCTTTTCAAGCAGAACATCCACCGAGACCCGCCGGCGACTCCTGGTCCGTCCATCTCCACTCGGTCGGGCTTGACATCCAATAACCATGGCCCAGCCTGAAACGCTGGAACTTTTTCCAGTCAAGACCGGGACCCCGAATTTCAATGAGTATGCGACGGCGGAGCACGCGCTGAGGTATCTGGCGCGGGCGGACCGGATCCCTCATCGCACGGAAGGCGAGGCGGTGCTGCTCGAATTCATCCTCAAACGGGGATGACGGGTCTCGGACGGAACCCGGGCAGAATGACAGAATGTTTCGGGACGGATTCAGGTTCATTTGATTAATGGACTCACTCGCGCCCGCCCGTTCGGCCTTGACGGCCGCAACCGTGGCCGGTTCCGGTGCCATTTTCTGTTGGAATTCCACCCCGCCCAGCGTCCATTTGACCCCGAATATCCGGCAAACCACCCATTATATTCCTGATTTCAGCCAACTTGTGTTAAATTTAGGCAGTCGGTTGCAAGAATGACCGGTACGAGATTCAGGGATGGCAAGGAACAGATTATGAAAAAGTCATGGATTTATCTTTTGGGTCGGCAGCCCGTTACCGGCCAGTGGTTCGGCCAGTCAGCACGGGTGCGGGACAGCGCCAGGTCCAGCGAGGTATCGCAACGTCAAAACCGTAATATCGAACCGACAAAACTGTTTTTCATATGAATCCGCTTCCCCAATTCGGCCATTCGGAATCGCCGAGTGATACACCGCAGGACCCTCGGGACGTTTCCCGGCAAGGTCTGCCAGCTGTCAATCAGACAGGCACCCGCCCGGTCCCACCGGGGCGTTCGTTGCGCGTGCTGTGCATTGATGATGACGAAATGGTTCTGGAAAGCATGAAGGAATTTCTCGCGTACTTCGGGCACCGGGTGGGGATGGCTTCCGGTGGAAAGCGGGGGATCGAAGTGTTCTGCACCGCCATTCTGAAAAGCGAGCCTTACGAGGTGGTCATCACCGATATGAACATGCCGGGTATCAGTGGCCACGCGGTGGCCCAGATAATCAAGGCCGAATCCCCCGACACCCCTGTCATCCTGATAACCGGCGCGGGCAACACCACAATGGACTCCGGGGCATTATCTGCGTCAGTCGACGCCGTGGTCAACAAGCCGGTGCACATGCAGGAATTGAACGACCTGCTCCTCCGGATGGCCAGGCCGGCGTAGGTCGGAGTTC
>DATEGR010000430.1:0-3248 GCA_035279985.1 Verrucomicrobiia bacterium | reverse complement strand
TGACCAAATGTTGGCCGAAGCCGCTTTGAAAGTTCTGGCTTATGCCCTCCGCCGTTAGGCGACTTAGATATGACAAAAATGTTTTCAACAGAGCACATTGGACATTGAACCCGGCTCGCGAGGACGCTCGCCCCACCGAATCGGGTGACAGATGGCAGGCAGAAACAAATAATTCAGTCTCCGTTCTCTCCGTATGCTCCTGTTAAAAGCTTTTTTTGAACAGGAGGTCGCAGAGGAATCAGAGTTGGTTTCATTTCCAAAAAACCCTGTTATTCAGGCTGAACCGGCTGCCGAGAACGAATTGGCGGTATTTTGCGGTGAATTTCAGGTGTGGTCGTCAGGCAGGCCGGGAGAATTAAACAAAAGCTACTGCCCTCTCACGCATCGAAAGCCCAAATCAAGGATGTTGGCAGTCTGCGGCGCGATGGAGAAGCGACGGGCGCAACGCACGTCGTTGGCGGGAGTCTCATAACTGCCACCGCGATACACAATGTGCTGGGTGCCGGTGGGTGCCGGTCCGCGGGGATCACTGCCTCCCAAATACGGACTGCCCGCCGGGTAGGGTGGCGCTGCATACCAATCCCAGCACCATTCTTCGGCGTTCCCCGCCATATCGAATAACCCATAGCCATTCGGCGCAAAGGTCCCCACCGGGCTCGTGTAAGGATACATTCCGGTGTGGAAGTTGGTGTTGAAACCGTTCGGCCCAAGATCGTAAACAAGGTCGTTGGTGTCTCCGTAATAGTTCGCCTGGCTTTCAGAGATGGTGTCGCCCCAGGGAAAACGATGTTCACTCAATCCGCCCCGCGCCGCCTTCTCCCACTCCGCTTCCGTCGGCAGCCGAAACCCGCTCGCCGTCCAGTCCGCATAGACGGGCGTTCCGGTGTTGCCGTTTGTGAAAAGCTGTGTCAATCCCGCATCCGTGAAATACACCGGCGTCAAGCCCGCCAGTTGCGAGCGCGCATTGCTCCACTTCAAACAGTCATACCAATTCACATCCAGCACCGGATGATCCGCCGCCTTGCCCGAACCGGGATGGGAATAAAAGAGGTAGCCATTATTCGTGGCCCAATGATAAACGGCGGTCCACTGGTTGGAAGTGACCAGGTCCACGTCCATGTAAAATGCCGACACATGAACGTTCGCGGGGATGGCGTCGGCCTCGCCATCCAAGGTGTCCCCCATCGTGAACGACCCCGCCGGAATGAACGCCATGCCGGCGGGCGGGTTGAAGGCCACGAGCTGGTTGGTGTTGACGGCCTGGGTGACGGGAAGCTGAACATAGTCCGCCCAATTGGTTCCGCCAGACAGTGACGAGAGGGTCTGGATGGTATAATTCGTGCCCGGCAGCGCGTTGCTCCAAACCAGTGCGCCATTCGGGTTAAGCGCAGCCATGGTCGTTCTCGCGGGGCCGGAAATCCGGAAAAAGCGTGCGCCTTGGGCAGCGGCTTGATGAAGGCCGGCAATCAATGCCAGCACGACAAACAACGAACGGAATGTGGTTCCCATAATAAATCCGGGTTTAGCTGCCCTTACTTCGACAATTATCTGATTTGTAGCACCGGTTTTACGCTTCGGCGGATGAAAATGCAAATTAAATGTCGCTCCATCGGGTTGCGATCAAATCCGGCGCGCGGCCAGGTGGGTTCATATCGCTGCCAGACGACGGGCGATAGCTATGTGGTGAGAAGATGGAGTCGGCGGACGGTTCATGGACACATCGCAATTGACAGTCACCGAAGGCTCATTATGGTGTTTGCGATACACGGAATCGCACCAAGGAAGCCGGCTATTTCTGTGATCACATAAATATGAACGAAAAGATTGTACAAATAATTCCCGCCGATGACTGGTTTGCCGTGTTTAAGATGGATGACGATGCTGAATTGTCCCTGCCTCTGAACTGCTGGGCCCTGTGTCAAGAGGAGGATGGATCTTCCCGGATCGAGGGTATCTATGTGGATGCAGTCGGTGATTCCACCGCGGCCAAATCGGCCACGAATTTCGTGCGTTACAAAAGACTTTCAACGGTTGCCGTCTGACACCGGGCGCGTGACCGGTGACAAGTGACGAGTGACGGGATTCCAGCAAAGGCTGAAGGCTAAAGACTGGTGGGCTGAAGAAACATCGAACTCCGATAAACAGCATCGCGAGCGGGCATTCAACATTTAACTTCGAAAGGAAGGAGGCGGCTCGCGAGTATCACCGCAGGGTGGGACAGGCTGCTCGCCCCACCTAAAATCAAGGCCGAAAGACGGCGGGTATCTTTGCGATCTCTGCGCCCTTTGCGGTTAAATCCGTCTCGCATTGCGGGATCCGTGTCCGTCAGGCCAAACGGTCACACCTTGACCTTGTAATTCAGGTTGTGCTCGTCCCCCGGCAAACCGCGAAATCCCCAGTTATGCTTTGGAGTCTCAAAAATTGTCATTTCCAAATCCTGAGGCGCAATACCGCACTCGCGTTGCACGCGCTCAAACATCAATCGAATGAGCTGTTTCTTTGCCTCAACGCTGCGCCCCTCAAACATGCTGAATTCAACGATCGTGTATCGCTCGGAACGGTCAGCCGGATAAATAAAATCCGAACGCTCAAACGGGAAGAAGCGATGAATGCGTTTGTCTGGTGGATACTGTAAAGCGTCCACAACACATGAATGTATGACATCTGAGAGCTGCTGCCGGATGGGGTCAAGATGGTCCCGTAAACCGTATATTTTTACCTGTGCCATATTGGTAAACGTAGTGTGACCTAACGAACCGTATCCTGCAATGCGGGAGCGGCGGCCCACCCGCCTTTCGGATTTCTCCCTTTCTCCGATGGCTCAAATGCCGGCAGCGATCTGTTGCCATTGGAAAACTATTTTTTGCCAAAATGGAATACGGCAAAACATATCAAACAAAAAATTAGCATTGGCAACGCAAGAAAAGCTCCGAACACAAACTTCCCGCTTTTGTTTCCGAAATTGACAGTCCAACCAAAGCCTCTGCGCTTGGGAACAAATAGGCGGCTATCTCTTGAGCTGTTATATTTCAGGACTGACCAGTTGGCAGGATTGTCCCACTCGCTCTGATTGATGTTGTCTTGTGTCATAATCGTAATTATGCCCGGCTATTTGTTTGGAAGGAAAAATCTCCGCCAGGCGGATAATCACCGACCAACCGGGAATTGAATCCTGATTTCATGGGAAACCGCCATGGGCTTAGGGGAACCGGTCGGAAAAGTCAAATGTCAAAGGGATTTTGCAGTGA
>DATEGR010000429.1:0-3184 GCA_035279985.1 Verrucomicrobiia bacterium | reverse complement strand
GCCTCCGTGAGCACGGTCCGGGCGCCGAGCAGCGGCACGATGGCATTGGTTTGCAGCGCGGCGATGGCGTTGGCCCAGGCCGGGTTAATGCCTTGAGCCAACGGCAGCGGAGTGGTGGCCCCGACTTGCGCCAGCGGCAGGCTGGCAATGTCGGCATGCGTGTTGGTCAGGTCTTTGGCGCTCAACGCGGCATATTCCTTCTCGTCGCGGTTCAACGCGTTGATGGAGCGCGGATCGAAAGCGGCCAGCCGTCCGCGCGCAAAATAGTCGTCCACCTTGGCCTTGACGGCCTTGACGGCTCCGGAGGCGGCTTCAGTATTCACGCCCAGCGGCAACACGGCGGCGTCGCCTTCGGCCTTCTTCCACCAATCGGAATAAGCAGTGGCGTCGGAAAAAAATCGATCTACTTTGGCCTGGCTGACGCCGGGTTTGCCGCTGGCATCGGTATCCGCACCAAGGCAGGTGATGATGTCGGCAATGACCGCCCTGGTGACATCATCGGCGGCGGAATCGGCGGGCACGATGCCATCGCCATTAAACGGTTTGGCGGCGAAGGTCTGCGCGGCAGCGGCGGCTTCGTCAAAGGTGACTTCACCCGTGTCGGACTTGCCCAGAACCTGCCGGGCAAAATTGGCGATCAATTTGCCTTCCGGTGTGGCGTCATTGATGGCAGATGGCCGCAGGGTGGGGCTGCCGTTGAGCAGATCATCCGGATTTTTCATCAGCCCGCCGGCCCACTTGGCGGCAGCAATGAGTTCCGGCACGCGGACGCGTCCATCCTTGTCGGTGTCAATCAACGCGAGCGTGGTTTTGTCAAATTCGACGCCCGTGGTGGGACACGCCAGCGCTACCCAAAGTTTCTGGTCGAGCTGGTCCAGGTTCAGGAGGTCGGCCCCGGAACCAATGACGACCTGATTGAAGCCGCCGGCGCGAAAGAATCGCCAGCGATAGGAGGATGTCGTGGGCTTTCTCATAGATTACCTTAATGATGTTGTTGATTCAAAGCCGCCATGCCCATCAAGGGTTTAACCACGGCACAGCCAACCGGGCACCTCGTTACCATCGAGTTGCCACCCTTCGGGGAGGAAGGATTGCACCCGGCGTTTGTCACCGCAAGCCCCGATGCGCTCCCTAAAATTTGTACGCAATGGCCCTTACCCACATTACGTCGTTCTTTTGGCGGCCCGGCGCCGGCCGGTTGTTGAACGTGTCAGTGACATAGCTGCGCAGGGCAAACTTTTTGTCCCTGGTGAGGTCGGCCTCGATGCCGATCTCGGCGTTGACAATATAATTGTCCCATTTGTCCACCTGCGGCAGGATCTCAGCCGTTTGCCAGATGCGGGCGCGGTCGCTCAAAGCCTGGTGAAATTTCTCGCCCACTCGCAATGTAGCGTAACTGCTGGTATCGTTGCCCAGTTCCTGGAAAACATAACCGGGACCGACTTCCGCGCTGAGGTCGGTGTTGGTGGTTTTGATAAAATAGTAACCAACACCGGGACTCAACGACGCCCGGTATTTGATATCGGCGACGCCATCATGCAATCCCTCCACGCGGCCGTAGCCGTAAAAGCGATCAGTGAACAGCCAGTTGTACTGAACAAACCCATGAAGCAACTCGGCGGAGGTCGTCGCCGTCGTCTGCCCCGGAGCTTTGGTCCGGCCATAGGTGGCATCCGTCCCGATGCTTAATTCACTCTGGTCCCATTTCCCGTCGGTATTGGCGCTCAATGTGGCCAGTGTTGAAGCACTGTTACCGCGAGTCAGCGTCAAACCCGCAGCAGCGCTGCTCTCCCATTTAGCCTTCGGTTTGGTCGGAGGGCTGTTGGTTTGCACCTGCGCTTGAACGGAAAACATGCTCGCAACGAATAGCAGAGCCAGCAACCATAACCGGATGGTTCTTTTCATAAGCTTCCTGATTTGCCGCCCGCCCGGACAATCCCGAGCCCGGCAATTGCCCGGTTGGACGTTATTTGCCCAGCAGATTGCCGACACTGTTGACCGCGTTGGACACCGTCTGATTCGACATGAGGTTTTGGATTTGCGTCTTGAGATCGTCCACCGTTTTCTGCTGCTCCGGCGTCAGACTGAAGTTGCTTAACTGTTTCAAAGTATCCAGGGCGTCCTGATATTTCTGTTCCCCCACCAGATTCTTTGCCTGATCAATCAGATTCTGAACCTGGGTCGCAGCGGCTTCCGTCCGGGTTGAAGCCGTCGCAACCGCCTGCGTTACCGCTTGGGTTACTGGCGCAACCGCCTGGGTTGTTGCTGTGGCCGCCGTGGCCGCAGGTTGTTCGGCCGTCGTCGCCGCGGGAGCGGCTTCCGGGGTATTGGTCACCGCACTTTCAACCGCTTTCGGCACTTCCGTCGTTGAAGGCGTTGAAGCTTCTTTATTTCCACATCCACCGAGTGAGACAATAATCAGACACGACACAAAACCAGCACCAATCATTTTAGTTTTCATATTCAGTCCTCTCTATGTTTTTACGCCACCCGGTCCCTCATCCACCACCGGCACGTTTTATCATTTGAAACGTTGAAAATTACTTTTAAACGACTAAAGCATTCTAATTATAAGAAGATACAAACAAAAGTAAACAAAAATAAAAGAAAAAGAATACCCCTTCGGCGCTTACCATTTCCCGGGGAAATGAAGATGGCCTCGGAGATTAAACCAGCTCTGGTTGTTTGATTTCTTTCGGCGGCGTGGACAGCGGCGTGCCATCCTCGGCTTCAGGATATTCGAAAACTTTACCCTCGTAATTGCGGATGAGCACGCGGCCCGCGTTACGGCACAGAACGTATTCGGGATTCATGGGTACCTTGCCGCCACCGCCGGGCGCGTCAATGACGTATTGCGGCACGGCGTAGCCGGTCGTGTGCCCGCGCAGTTGTTCCATGATCTCCAATCCCTGGCTGACGCTCGCCCGCAGATGCGCCGAACCGGAAATCAAGTCGCACTGGTAAAGGTAATACGGCTTCACGCGGCACATGAGCAGTTTCTGAACGAGCGCCTTCATTACCGTAGCGTCGTCGTTAACATATTTGAGCAACACGGACTGGTTGCCGAGCGGGATGCCGGCGTCGGCCAGGCGCCCGACCGCGTCGCGGACTTCCGTTGTCAACTCGCGCGGATGGTTCGAGTGGATGCTCAGGAACAGCGGGTGAAATTTCCTTAACATCGCAC
>DATEGR010000428.1:0-7206 GCA_035279985.1 Verrucomicrobiia bacterium | reverse complement strand
CAGGCGCCCGTGACGGAAGCGCAGTTACAGCCCGGCCAAAGACTGCAATTAGGCGGAGTGGAAATGCTCCTGGAGGCGGACGTGCCACAAAGCGTTCCCCCTCCTCCCATTCCGGCGACTGGTGGCTTGCGCATCACGCCGCGCGCGGCCGAACCTCCGTCCCCACCGGAAATGCCGCCTATTCCACCGCCCCTGCTGGCGGCACCCACGCAGGGAATTTCCGTTCCCGGCGGCAAGCTGTTCTGCAAATTTCATCCCAAGTCGCCCGCGCGTTACCAGTGTCACAAGTGCAACCGCACTTTTTGCGAATTATGCGTGACCTCGCGGAATGCCGGTGGTGAGGCTAAAAAAATGTGCCGGACTTGCGGGGTGGAATGTGTGCCCCTGGCAATAGAGTTTCGTCCCGAAGCGGTCAAAGGATTTTATGGGCGTTTGCCCGGCGTGGTCATCTATCCCTTCAAGGGCAGCGGCATACTGGTTTTGATTGCGGGCACGATTGTCATCGCCGGGCTGCAGTTTATCAGCGCCGGCCTCTTCTCGATCCTGACAAAAATCATCGCCTACGGTTACCTGTTTTCCTACATGCAGAACATCATCCACGCCACCGCCGCCGAGGAGGTGCAGATGCCGGAGTTGCCGGGGATGGACGATGTGTTTGCGGGCTTTGTTCGTCTGGCCGGCACGGTGCTGGCGGCCTTTGGCGTGGCGATCGGACTGGTGATAGCCAGGATCTTCGAGGTGGACGTCCCCGTTTCCTTCATCGTCATCGCGGTTATTTTTGGCTGTATTTACTTCCCGATGGCGTTTCTCGCCGTCGCGATAAAAGACAATCCCCTGGCCGCCAACCCGCTCATCGTCGTGCCGTCCATTCTCAAGGTTCCCGTAGCGTATCTTGTCACGGTCATCCTGTTCGGTGGCATCTTCGGCATCAGCCAGTTGGGCAACCTCATCGCGGCCGGAATGAAGATGGTCACGTTTACGACCACGTCCGGCTCGATGCTGTTAATGGCGATCGGTTTCCGGCTGGTGTGGAGCTTCATCAGCGTTTATCTGCTGACCGTCAACATGCGCATCCTCGGCCTGCTTTACCTGACCCGGAAAGGCGACCTCGGCTGGTGATTCGCCCGGCGGCCAAATCGATCAGGGTTCCTTCCAATCCAGCGGTGCCAATGGCCGAAAGCCCGAATGGTTCGGAAGCTTTTGCCAGCGCCGTTCCAGCCGGGCAATGCGTTTGTTCAAGGCGGGATGGCTGCTGAACGCCGGCGGCAGCCGGTTGTTCATTTTGGATTGGGCATCAAACGCCTTCAGTTTTTCAAACATTTCTATCATGCCCCGCGGATCGATGTTCGCCGCCACCAGATATTTCCAGCCAAAATCGTCCGCCTCCAATTCGTACTGCTGCGAAAAACCCTGGGTCACCAGCAACCCCGAACCGCTGCTTAATACGTCCAGCGTCTGGTCGCGGCTGTGAAGGAAAATCCCGAAAATCACCAGCGGCCCGGCAGCGGAGATGATTTTGCGGGCATGATGGTGCTGCGTAATGTGCGCCATTTCATGGGCGACGACTCCCAGCAGTTCCGCGGGCCGGTCCGCCAGGTGCAGCAGGGCCGTGGTGATGACGATGTGCCCGCCCGGCAACGCAAACGCGTTCGGATACTCGCTGTCCACGACGTGAAATTTGAACTGCGTTTTGCCCGCCGGTATCGCCTTTATCAATGGCGCGGCCAGGGCGGCCAGCCGCGCCACCTGATTCGAATCATCTACAAATTTCAGACTCCCCCGCAGCTCCTGGATTTGTTCGTCGCCGAATGTCTTTTCCCATTGGGGCGGGACATCGGCCGCCAGCGAACGGACCATGATGCCCATGGACAGTGAGACCAGGCATGCGATCAACGCACACGCCGCAAAACAATAAAGCGTGATCCGCAACCGCCGCCCCAGCTCTCTTCGACTCAGAATCGCCTCCAATTGACTTCGCACATGGCGGGATTGCACCAGGCACGCGCTTTCCAGGACGGAATCGTCTTCGGTAAAAATCGTCACGCCGGAATGCCGCCGGTCCCAGAAATAAACCCGCGTGTCGCTGCCTCGGCCCAGTCTGACTTCGAGTTGGTCCAGGGGAATTTCGCAGTCAAGCCCTTCCGCTTGAAAGAGCACCCGCCGCCGGTCCACCGCAAGTCTCCCGGCAACCGCTTCACAGCTGACATCGGGTTGGACCATGAACGCCTTGAAATTTTGGTTCGCCTCGCTCATGCCATGATGATTTGTGCTCCGCCGGGAGTTTCATTTCAATCAAAAACCAAAGGCCACAAATCTCCAGTTCAGAGTTGAAGCCGGCCGGCTTTTACGGCAGATTCTCTGTGCCAGGGCCCATGGAATGTGGACTTACGAACCCCGCCAGGGCCGGAAGGCAGCAACGGTAGTCTGCTCGACATCTGCCGTGGTCACCCTGGCATTTGAATTTACGATTTTTGATTTACAATTTACGATTTGAAAATGGGCCACCATCCGGCACACACTCATCAATCATAAATCGTAAATCATCAATTTTTCCGCCATGGCATATCAGGTCATAGCCCGCAAGTACCGCCCGCAGCGTTTTAACGACGTCGTCGGCCAGGAACACGTCACCCGGACGCTCACCAACGCCATCGAACAAAAACGCATCGCGCACGCCTACCTGTTTTGCGGCCCGCGCGGCACCGGCAAGACCACCATCGCCCGCATCTTCGCCAAATGCCTGAACTGCGAGGGCGGCCCGAAAATTGATTTCAGCGACCAGGACCCGCGCTGCATCGAAATCACCGAAGGCCGGTCGCTCGACGTGCTGGAAATTGACGGCGCGAGCAATAACGGCGTCGAACAGGTGCGCGAACTGCGCGAGACCTGCAAATACGCGCCGGCCAATTCGAAATTCAAAATCTACATCATTGACGAAGTGCACATGCTCTCGACGGCGGCTTTCAACGCGCTGCTCAAGACGCTCGAAGAGCCCCCCGCGCACGTGAAGTTCATGTTCGCCACCACCGACCCGGAAAAGGTCTTGCCGACGATCCTGTCACGCTGCCAGCGGTTCGATTTGCGCCGCATCCCCGCCGCGCTCATCGTCAAGCACCTCACCCATATCGCCAAACTGGAAAAAGTGAAGATTGACGAACCCGCCCTTTACGCGATTGCCCGCGGCGCTGACGGCGGGATGCGTGACGCCGAATCCACGCTCGACCAGCTGATCAGTTTTTGCGGCGATAAAATCGAGGAAGCCGACGTGCTGTCGATGTTCGGCCTGGCAGCACAAGGCCAGATTCTCGGTCTCAGCCGGGCCGTGCTGGCCGGCGAGATCCAAACCGCACTCGGTTTGTTGAACGAACTTGCGCAAAACGGCAAAGACCTTGGCCGGTTGCTGGCCGACTTGTTGAGCCATTTTCGAAACCTGCTCATTTTTCAAGTTTCGCGCGGCGACTTGAAATTGCTCGAGGTTTCCGAGGTCGAAGTGACGACGCTAAAGGAACAATCGGCACTCGCCAATACGGAATCACTCACGCGCATTCTGGAGGTGCTCACGGATTCCGAGTTGCGGCTGCGCGATGCCGCCTCCCGGAAAATTCTGCTGGAAGTCGCTTTATTAAAGACCATTGAAGCCCGCAATGCCGTCAGCCTCGATTCCGTTCTGAAGCAACTCAATCAATTACGCGGCCAGGGTAGCGCAGGCTTCCAGCCTGCGAGTTCAGGCGGCGTCCCGCCGCCGGCTACTTCTGCGGAGCGCCGGGCACCGGCCCGGCCCGAAACACAAGGAACAAAACCGATTCAGCGGGTTGCCGACGCGGTGGTCGGCGCTCCACCGGTGCCTGCGGAGGCAGCGCCAGTCTCCGCTGATCTGGCGGGGCTCTGGACCGGGTTGATCGAGGCGATTGGCCGCGTCAGTCCCTTCACCCGCAGTTATCTCGTGGATGCCAATCCCGTCTCGTTCGAGAAGAATATTCTGACCATCGGTTTCGATCCGGAATTTGAAGACCATCTCGGTCTTGTGGATAACGCGCGCAATCACGCGTTGCTCCAGACAAAACTGGCGGAACTTGGCCATCCCAACGCCCAAATCAAATTCGTCAAGGTGGAAGCGTCCACCGCCCGGACGGCCCCACCCGCCACTGCCGCACCGGCCGTTCCCGTTGCCTCGGCACGACCTGCGGTTTCCGCCACGGCCACCGCGAAAGAAAAAACCGCGGCTGTTTCCTTTAATAAAAGCGATTTCAAAAACGACCCCTTGATTCAAAGGGCGTTGGAAATTTTCAAAGGCCAGATTGTGGAAGTGCGCGCATAACGTTCAACCTTCAACCCTCAACTTTCGACCAAACAGATGTCCAGCATCGGAAAACTCATGAAGCAGGCGCAGCGGATGCAGCAGCAAATGGAACAGGTGCAGGCGCAGCTGGCCGCGCGCACGGTCGAGGCGACCAGCGGCGGCGGCGCGGTCAAGGTGGTCGCGAAGTGTGACGGCTCGCTCGCGTCCATCAAGATTGACCCGCAGGCGCTCAATCCGTCCGACGCCCAACTGCTCGAAGACATGATTGTAACGGCGGCGAATCAGGCGCTGGGCCAGGCCAAGGAGATCGCCAATGCCGAAATGGGCAAGGTCACTGCCGGCCTCAACCTGCCGGGATTTTGAGGAAATCAAGAAGGAAGAAGGCGGAATGCAGAAATCTATTTCCTTGCAACGTGCGCCAATTCCCTTTCTGCGTTTCTCATTCCGCGTTCGGCCTTAATTTATGCTTCCCGACTCCATCACGACCCTCATCGCCACCCTGGGCCAATTGCCTGGCATCGGGCCGCGCTCAGCCGAGCGCATTGCCTTGTATCTGGTACAAACCGATTCGGCGGCGGTGAAACAACTGGCCGAAACCATTTTGAGCGCCCGCGAAAAGATCAAGTTCTGCGAAATTTGCGGCGCGCTGACCGAGCAATCCCCCTGCCCCATTTGTACCGCTCCACGCCGGGATGCGTCGCTGGTGTGCGTGGTCGAGCGCGCGGTGGACATTTTAAGCATCGAGAAAACCGGAACATTTCGCGGCAAGTTTCACGTGCTGGGCGGGAAAATCTCCCCGCTGGATGGCGTGGAGCCGGAGGACCTGCGCATTGCCGAACTGGAAAAGCGCCTCAAGCACGAGCCGATCAAGGAAGTCGTCATCGCGCTGGGCACGGACGTGGAAGGCGATGCCACCAGTAATTACCTCGCCAAACGAATAGCCCGCCCGGGGCTTAGAATCTCGCGCATTGCTTACGGCCTGCCCGCCGGCAGCGGATTGGAGTTTGCCGACGAATTGACTTTAAGCCGGGCGCTGGAAGGTCGCCGGGAAATGAACTGAGGCAGGGTCGGCGCGCTGTGCCGGCCGGACGCCGCGGCGCAACGCCCTGCCCACTTAATTCAAAATCGCGCCACAAATGAGCATGAACCATTCTACAATTATCGTCTTTGATTTAGGCAAGGTACTCGTGGATTTCGATTACACGATTGCCGTTTCGCGCATCGCCGGGCAGAGCGCCCTGCCGCCGGCCGGAGTCGAACGGTTTTTCCTTCATTCCCCCTTGCTGGTGGATTACGAATCCGGCCGCCTGCTCCGCCAGGAATTTTTCGAACAGGCACGGCAGGCCACCGGGTTTCGCGGCACGCTGGAGGAATTCGGCGGCTACTTCGCCGACATCTTCACGGAGATTCCGCCGATGATTGAACTGCATGCGAAACTGCGCGGGAACGGATTAAAGACATTCATTTTTTCCAACACGAATGACCTGGCCGTCGAACACATCCGCCGAAACTTTGCATTTTTTCAACATTTCGACGGCTATATTTATTCGTACGAAGTCGGTGCGATGAAACCGGACCCCAAAATCTACGAATCACTGGAAAAACTTACCGGGCGGCGGGGAGCGGAAATTGTTTATTTGGATGACCGGCCGGAAAACGTGGCCGGAGGCGCGGCCCGAGGGTGGCGGGCGATTCTGCACGAAACCCCGGAGAAATCCTGCGCGGCGTTGGCAAAGTTCCAGTTGTAGCGTCGGCGCCGCGCGCCGATCCATTCTAGCCGCAGGCTCGACGCTACACTTAATCAGTTCGCACGCGGCTTCTGCCGTTTCAAGCCGACTTCCTGGGCGATGTCGTCAAATTCCTCCCGGCTGACTTCTTCGAGTTGCTTGCCACGCGCCTTGAGTTTTTCGTTAATCTTGATGGCCTTCTCGGTCATTTTCTCGTGCGTCTCCTCCGTGCCGCCGACGAGCGCGAAATTGTCCCCGGTCGTAATTCGTTTATGACCGTCGGAATCCAAACCCAGACCGAGAATCATCGCTTTGCGTTTTTTCTTTTGAGGCGTTTTCGACATCAATTCAAACTAGGGGCGAAGACAACTGCGGTCAAGCGCGCGGCTTGGAGGATCGGGGGGGAACTCCGATCCTCCTTTTTTAAACCGGCGCGGTCATTGGCCTGCCGTTATCGGCGGGATTGATTTTCAACAGGAACGGCACGGCGCTCTTCGCCCAGGCCTGCGGCGTAGGGTAACCGGAGGCCGAACCGCCAAAACAACTGCGCAGCATGTCGGTGGCAATAATGCCGGGGTTCAGCGGCACTGCCGCCATGCCCGCCGGCAATTCCTGCGCCAGCGCCCGGGTCAACCCTTCCACCGCCCATTTCGTCGCGCAATACGGCGCAACTTCGGCGTCGGTCGAACGTCCCCAGCCGGAACTGAAGTTCACGATGACGCCACCGCGGCGTTTGACCATCGCCGGAGCGAAATGGCGGATGACGTTGGTTACCCCCTTGATGTTCACGTCAATCACGTCGGAAAATTCCCGCGCCGTGATTTCCCAGAGTTTCGCGTTGCGGTTGATGAGCGCGGCGTTGTTGAGCAGCAAGTCCGGCGGACCGTGCGCCGACAAAATCCGTTCAGCCCAGGCGGCAACCTGGGAATCGTCCGCCACGTTAACCACGGCAAAGTCATTCGGCGCCGCGAACTGCTTTTGCAATCGGACGATTTCCTTTTTCGAACGACCGCAACCGGCGACGAGGTGGCCGAGCCGGATGAACTCCTCAGCCATCGCGTGCCCGAGACCGCGGGTTACGCCGGTGATTAAAATAGTCTTTTGATTTGCAGGCATCGTTTTGCAGGAAATCACGCTTTAGCAGGGCCTGAAGCTCATGTTCGTTCGCAGCTGCCGACT
>DATEGR010000427.1:0-8195 GCA_035279985.1 Verrucomicrobiia bacterium | reverse complement strand
CAAGGCAAAACCTGTCAAAACGATGGAGAAGGTTCCTGTCAAAAATTGTTCCGGGAGGAATCTTGATTTATACGGTTACACTAACGCAATTGGCGCTGTCGGCGCCAGTCGCAGCAACCTTCCGTGACGACCGTATTCTCGTCAAACCCCGCGAAGGCGTTTCACCCGAGGTTTTGACAAACTTGCACGCGGCACTGGGCACTCAGGTCCTGCGCCTGTTTCCGCACATCGGGAACTGGGAGGTCGTCCAAATCCCCAGCACAGCCGGCGTATCCAATATCATGCGGAACTACGCGGCCAGCCCCCTGGTGGATCGAGTCGAACCGGACTATCTCGTGCATGTCACGATGATGCCGAACGACTTCTACTTTTTGCAGGGCAACCAGTGGAACCTGATCAATGTCGGCCAGAACGGCGGCACGCCCGGCTGTGACATTGATGCCACCAATGCCTGGAACATCCGGACCTCCGCGAGCAATATCATCGTTGCGGTGGTGGACACCGGCATCCGTTACACACACGAGGACCTGGCCCCGAACCTGTGGCATAACCCGCAGGAAAACCTGGACGGCTACACCAATGACCTTTACGGCATCAACCTGGTGGATAACGGCCGCGGCAATGGCGATCCGTGGGATGATTACGGCCACGGCACGCACGTTGCCGGCATCATCGGCGCAGTAGGGAACAACAGCGTCGGAGTCGCCGGTATTTGCTGGAAAGTGCAACTCATGGGCCTGAAATTCATTGATACCAACGGGATCGGCTCTATTTCCGACGCCATCACGTGCATGGACTTCGCAGCCAGCCATGGCGCGAACCTTGTGAACGCAAGCTGGGGCGGTTTCGGCTTCACCTCCTCCGCGCTCTGGGACGCCGTCAATATGCTGCGCGACAAGGGCATCATTTTCACAGTGGCGGCCGGCAACAGCGGGAGCGACAACGACACCACCGGGTTTTACCCGGCAGATTACTCCGCCAGCCTGGACAACGTCATTGCCGTGGCGGCTTCGGATCGCAATGACCAAATCCCGTCCTGGTCGGACTATGGCCCCGCCACGGTGCAACTGGCCGCACCGGGCGACCCGGTCTTCTCCTGCTGGAACGGTTCCGACAACGACTACGAATATGACCAGGGCACCTCGATGGCCGCGCCGCACGTGGCGGGTGCCTGCGCACTGGTTTGGGGGCAATACCCCAACCTGACCGCGTTACAGGTCATGAAGCAGGTGCTCAACAACGTGGACACTGTGACCAACCTGGCGGGCCGGGTGGGCACCGGCGGGCGCCTGAACCTTTACAAGGCGCTGACAAACTCGCCGCATCTCAACCAACAGCGGCCGGCAACCAATATCTGGTTTGACGACACCCTGCCGGCGGGGGCCGAGGCCAACACGACGTACGTGACCAACTACGACGGCAATGGCAACGTGGAATGGGTGGACGAGCCGTGGTTCTGGGTCACCAACAATCCGGCCCCCTGCTCCGGCGCAGCCGCCAGCCAGGCGCCGGACCTGACCGGCATTCACGACCACTACTTCGTGGACGCGACCAACACACTGCCGGTTTATACGGGCGATACGCTGTTCGCGTGGGTGTATCTCGACCCGGCGAATCCACCCGACGAAATCATGATCCAGTGGAATGATGGTTGTTGGGAGCACCGTGCGTTCTGGGGCGCAAACGACATCCCGTGGGGCGGGTACGGCACGTCCAGCCGACTGGACATGGGCGCCTTGCCCCCTGCCGGCCAGTGGGTGGAACTGGCGGTGCCTGCCAGCGCCCTCAAACTGGAAGGCGCCACGCTAAGGGGCGTCAGCCTCATGCTCGATAATGGCAGCGCCACGTGGGATTACGCCGGACGCAGTGTATCCCCCTGACCATTGGCGGTACTTGAGCCATTCCTCTTCTTTCGCGCAAGGGAGAAGAGGAATTTTTATGACCAACAGCTGGGGCATTCCACCTGTTTTTATCGCGGGTTATACCCCACTGGGCGGGGCCGTCAACTGCTGTAAACTCAACCAGGAGGATGGAAAATTTTCGGCTTCTGATTTGTTTGGTCATGAAGATGAGGAGGATTTTATCGATCGGCATGAGCGCCACATTAGCTTGTGGACGTTGTGCGGGCATTGTTTATCCGCCTTTGACCAATGACGTTTCGTTGCACATGCCGTTGGTAGGTGAAAACGAAGTGCACATTCTTTCGACGAACCTGCTGGAGTTGCGTTTGATCACCAGCAAATCCCTGGCGCAAAGTGTGCAACAATGGAATTTCGTGAGCGGGCTGGGGCTGGCGGATAACATGCCGGGCCCGCAGGAATTCGTGGTGCTGGTTAATGGCACTCCGGATACTGTCACGGCCGTGGGCTTCAAGCGACGCCCGCTTTATGCCCCGCTGGCCGACTACGACCTGCGGATTGATAACCTGTTGTATTTGCAGCTCGCCACGCCGATTGCCGACAACCAAACGGTTGTGGTCCGGAATCCCGACGCCTCGCTCTGGGCGCCAACCATGCAATTCACCGCCAGCGCCGGCCCGTTGCGATATAGTCCGGCGATTCATGTGAACCAGGTCGGCTATCTACCGGTCATGCCGAAACAGGCCATGGTGGGGTACTACCTGGGCGGTCCTGGTGAAATGACCATCACGACCACGAACTTTCAAATCGTGGACGCGCACACCGGCGCGGTGGTTTTCAACGGCGCCCTGACGCCACGGCCGGACATCGGTTACAACTACACCCCGGCACCGTATCAAAATGTGTATCAGGCCGATTTCAGCAGTTTCACCAACTCGGGGGAATACCAATTGGCCGTACCGGGACTGGGCGCGTCGTACCCTTTTTTCATTGATGACGGCGTGGCGGCGGCCTTTGCGCGCGCCTATGAACTCGGGCTGTATGAGCAGCGCAGTGGCACGGCCACAACCTTGCCCTTCACGCGTTTCACCCATGCGGCGGACCACACCGCGCCCGCCAGCGTACCGATGCCGCAATCACAGTTTACCAATGCGTGGAACATCATCGCGAGCTATGGCGCAGCCATCAATGGCAATAACCCGTCACAGACCGC
Source organism: Verrucomicrobiia bacterium (assembly GCA_035279985.1). Classification (GTDB taxonomy): domain Bacteria; phylum Verrucomicrobiota; class Verrucomicrobiia; order Limisphaerales; family UBA11358; genus UBA11358. Next base: position 5,123 of record DATEGR010000427.1, on the reverse strand, counting down.
CCCATTGCTTACCAACGCGGCGGCGCAACTGTATCCGTTCGTTAACACAGGAGCGGTGGATGTGGCGGGCGGCCACTTTGACGCCGGCGATTACAGCAAATACACCTGGGACAGCGCCCAAATGGTGCACGTGCTGATGTTCGCCGTGGATTCGCTGCCGGGCGTCGCCGCGCTCGACAACCTGGGCATTCCGGAAAGCGGCGATGGCATCAGCGATGTGATGGAAGAGGCAAAATGGGAGGCGGATTTTCTGGCGAAGATGCAGGACGCCGACGGCGGATTTTATTACCTGGTTTATCCGCGCAACCGCGAATACGAAAACAACGTGTTGCCGGAGAACGGCGACCCGCAAATCGTCTGGCCCAAGAACACGGTGGCCACCGCAGCCGCCGTGGCGGCGCTGGCACAATGTGCTTCCTCGCCTCTGTTCAAGGCAACCTATCCGCAGGCGGCCAGCAATTACTGGGCAAAGGCGCAGTTGGGCTGGCAATTCCTGACCAACGCCATCGCCCAACACGGCCTGGCCGGCTCGTATCAAAAGTTGATTCACTACGGCGACGATTTCACGCACAACGACGACCTGGCGTGGGCCTCATGTGAAATGTACCTGGCCACCGGCAATTCACAGTATCAGCAGGCGCTGTTTCAAATGCTGCCCGATCCGACCAGCTCGAGCACGTTTATGTATGGCTGGTGGCGGATGTACCAATGCTACGGCAACGCCATCCGCGATTACGCCTTTGCCGCGCGCAGCGGCCGACTGTCCACCAACCAGCTTGACCCGGCTTACCTGAACCAATGCGAGACGGAAATCATCGCCGCGGCCCAGGACCAGTTGACCCGGTCGCAGGACAACGCCTACGGCACCAGTTTCCCGCTGGAGACCAAGGCGGTCCGCACGGCCGGCTGGTATTTCTCGATGGACCAGGCCTTTGACCTCGCCGTGGCTTCGGCGCTCAACGATTATCCCCCGCTCAACGATCCGCGCCCGCAATTTCTGGCGGCGATCTTGAACAATATGAATTACGAAGGCGGCTGCAATCCGGTCAATGTCAGCTTTGTCGAGGGGCTGGGCTGGAAACGCCAGCGCGACATCGTAAGCCAGTACGCGCTGAATGATGGGCGCGTGCTGCCGCCATCGGGCATTCCCGTCGGCAACATTGTCGGTGGTTTCGATTATCTCGCGCTCTACCAGGGTGAACTGGGTGGGCTGACTTTTCCTTCCGACGGCGCCACGACGGCGCCCTTCCCGGTTTATGATCGCTGGGGTGACAGTTGGATTGTAGAAACCGAGCAAACGATCGTAAACCAGGCACGGCAACTGGCCACCGCCGCTTTTCTCATGGCAAAAACAACGGCGGCCAGCCAGGCCTGGAAATCGGCCCCCGCCCAGATCACGGTGCCGGCCGTTGCCGCCATTTCCAATGCCGTCACCGCCACCGTCACCGTCTCGAATTTCGACCTGTCCTCGGCCCGCGTGGTCTGGGAGGCACAGGGGCAGGAACCGGCCTTCGGCACTAATTTTGTTTTCACGCCGGTAAATCCGGGTTCGAACTGGGTTGAGGTCGAGGCGCAATGGCCGGATGGACGGCGCGTCTTTGCCGCCACCAATTTTTTTTTGACCAACGGGCCCCCGGTCGTCACAGTCGCGGCCACCGCCCCGCTCGCGGCCACTGGCTCCACGAATTATGGAACGTTTACTTTCACCCGTAGCGGCGACGTCAGTGCCCCGTTGACCGTGTATTACCGGTTCAGCGGCCCGGTCGATTTCGAGCAGTCCATTACGATTCCCGCCGGCGCCACGTCCTGCACCGTGGACATTGTGCCAGTGGGGGATTTCCCGACTTCGGACCTGGAAACGGTCGGGCTCACACTGGCGAGCGGTCCGGGTTACAATGCCGGCGCCCAGAACCGCGCGACGGTAAGCATCGTTAATCTGACGGCGGACATCCTTAACCTGACGCGCTCGCCCCCGGACGGTATGACGCTTCGGTGGACGAGTGTACCCGGCTTCACTTACCTGGTGCTGTGCAAAAACAATCTGACCGACGCGACCTGGACGGACTTGAGCAGCGACCTTATTGCGGTTTCGACCAACACTTCCTGGACAGACGCGTCCACTGCCGGCGTTCCGCAACGTTTTTACGCGGTGCAAGGGGAAATTCCCAGTGGAATCCAAATCATCTCGCTGGCATCGTCCGCTGCAAATTTAATTTCCGGCAACGAAGGCATGAGCCTTGATTGGACCAGCCTGCCTGGCCAGGTTTATCGCGTGCTGTTCAAAAACAACCTGACCGACACAAACTGGACGGACTTGAGCGGCCCTCTCACTGCGACCAACACCATCACTTCCTGGACAGACACTTTGACAACCGGCGTGACCCAACGATTTTACCGTATTCAGGAAATGCAATAAAACAAACCCTCTGGGTTTCTGCCGGCGGTTGCTTCCGGATTCATCCTCGCGTAGAACCACAACATTTGAAACTTACCATCAGCGTTCCACCCCCCTGGCGACTGGTCATTAACAGATTGTTAATTTTTAAAACTTACGTCCAGACACCTGCCGGCGGCAATGAGGTGTATCCCCCACTCCAATTGGGGCCTTCACCCCATTATACATTTCATTATTTACGGCTGATTTTGTCAGTCTGATGCAAAGCTCCTTTTCCCACGCCCGCCTGCCAGCGCCGCCGGTAAAAATCAGGATGACCTCTTTTCCTGACCCGCCCTTTGATTTTTTACGACAGAATCCGGCGGATCGCGTTCAAGAACATTTTGAGGCCGACCAGGTAAGTTATTCACCTTGTTCACATTCGGCAGAAAATTTGAATCTGCGGGAGGTCGTCCCTGTCGTTTCTTGGTTATGAAGAGAATTATCCGGATTTTACTGGTTGAAGATGACGCTGCTGATGTCGAGATGATCCGCGAATCGCTGCGCCAGGGCGGGCTGTCGTTCATCTTGCGTCATGCCACGAACGAGATGGATTTCATGCATGAACTGCAACAGCATTCGATGGATGTGATTCTTTGCGATCACGCCTTTCCCTCGTTCGACGGTTTCAAAGCGCTGGAATTGGCGCGGACGCATTACCCGGAAGTGCCTTTTATTTTCGTTACCGGCGCGTTGGGGGAAGACGTGGCCATTGCCTCGTTCAAAAATGGCGCCACGGATTATGTCCTGAAAAGCCGTCTGACCCGGTTGTCCCATGCCGTCGAGCGCGCGCTGCGCGAAGCGGATGATCGTGCGGCCCGCAAACAACTTGAACGGGACCGCGACCAGCTCATCCGGGAATTAAAAGAGGCGCTGACCCTGATCAAACCCCTGACCGGGTTGCTGCCCGTCTGTGCGGTTTGCAAGCGAATCCGGGACCATCAACACGGCTGGCAGCCCATGGAGGCTTATCTCCAGACCCATTCCGACGTCTCATTGACACATGAGCTTTGCCCCGAATGCGAAACGAAAATTTCGCCGGCCTTGCTCAACCGTGGGCAGGTTTATCCCGAATTCGCGTCCGGCGCTTGAAGTTCGTGCCAATTGTCGAATGACATAGCCGCTTCCGGCAGCGGCTGGAAAATCACCAGGTCGGGTTGCTGTCGCTCACGAAAATTGAATGAACGCGAGCTTTCCCGCCGGTTTCCAATTCAGAAGAGGAATGAACAATGAAAGCGGACACTGGACGGGTCATCCTGAAAGGCAGCCATAGGGCGCCGCACGCTGGCGAAAAGGTCAGAGGGAAGCTTGACGCCAATGAACGAATCGAAGTCACGGTTCGCTTGCGAGCGCGGCAAAAATGGGCCGGCACGCCGGAATGTGCCAGGATTTGCACCGCGCCGTTGGCCCGTCGCCTGTATCTCACCCGCGAGGAATTCGCCTTGCGTTACGGCGCCAATCCGGCGGATTTCGAGCGGCTCGAACAATTTGCCCGGGAGTTCAATCTGGAGGAAGTGGACCGCCACGCCGGACAACGCACGATGCGCCTGGCCGGCACCATCAAGGCAATGCAGGCGGCTTTTGGAGTCAAGTTGAAAGCCGCCGAGCACGGCAAATTGAAATTCCGCCATCGCACCGGGCCGATTCAATTACCCGCGGACGTGGCCCCGTTGATTGAAGGCGTTTTCGGCCTGGACAACCGGCCGGTGGTGCGGCCGCATTTCCAATTCAAGCCGTTTCCGGAGGGAAAACCCCGACATCCGATGTCGGGGCCGGGCGGTCCGCGGCCGTTCACGCCGCTTGAAGTGGCCAAATTGTATGATTTCCCGGCCAACCTGGACGGCAGCGGCCAGTGCATCGGCATCCTGGAATTTGGCGGCGGCTTTGATCCGAAGGAACTCAATAATTATTTCACCCGGCTGGGCGTTGCTCCGCCGCGAGTTGTGGCGGTCTCTGTGAACGGCGGCGCGAACAGTCCGACCGGCGATCCGCAAAGCGCCGACGGTGAAGTCATGCTCGACATCGAAGTGGCCGGCGCCATCGCGCCGAAGGCTGCCCTCGTGGTCTATTTTGCGCCGAACACCGACGCCGGTTTTCTGGACGCACTGCGCGCCGCCATCCATGATGCCACCCACAAACCATCGGTCATTTCCATCAGTTGGGGCGGACCTGAGTCCGAATCCACACCGCAAAGTTTGCAGGACTTCGACACCGCCTGCCAGGAAGCGGCGGCGATGGGCGTCACCATTTGTGTCGCTGCCGGCGACCACGGCGCGGATGACACGGATATGGCTTCCCAACAGGCGAACGTGGATTTCCCGGCGTCCAGTCCGCATGTGCTGGCTTGCGGCGGCACGCATCTGGAAGCGAACAACGGTTTCATTTCCACGGAATCGGTGTGGAACACGCGTGATGGCTGGGGGACCGGCGGCGGCGTGAGTGCCGTGTTTCCCCTGCCCGAGTGGCAGGCCACAGCCAATGTGCCACCTTCCGTGAACCCGGGCGGCATCAAAGGCCGCGGCGTGCCCGATGTAGCCGGTGACGCCGACGCCAACACCGGCTTCATTGTTTCGGTGGACGGCAGCGAGGGCGCCTCCGGAGGTACCAGCGCCGTCGCGCCGCTGTGGTCGGCCTTGATTGCGCTGCTTAACCAAGGGTTCGCCAAACCAGTGGGTTTCATCAATCCCCT
>DATEGR010000426.1:0-2507 GCA_035279985.1 Verrucomicrobiia bacterium | reverse complement strand
GGATGCTGCGGATGGCTGATAAGCACCAGCGGTTCCTTGCGCAGCGGGATGATTTCCAGCTTGGAGTCCTTCACCGGATACGCGACCAGCCCCATGTCCACGACGTTGCCCAGCACGTCTTCATAAACCTGGTTGGCGCGGCGGTATTCGACGTGAACATTCACCGTCGGATAAACCTTCATGAATTTTTTGATATAGGGCGGCAAATCGTGCAGGCCGATGCTGTAAATCGTCGCCACGCGAATCGTGCCGGAGATGATGTCCTTCAACTCCTGCAGTTTGCTGTGCAGGGATTCGTAGGTCTGGATGACCTGTTTGCTGTAGTCGTAAAGCACCTGACCCTCGCGCGTGAGACGAAACTTCTTTTTGCTGCGCTCGATGAGCAGGGATTTAAACGTGCGTTCGAGTGAACTGATTTGCTGGCTCACCGCGGATTGGGTCACGCCGTTGATCTGCGCGGCCTTGGTAAAGCTTTCGGTTTCAGCCAAATCACAGAATACTTTCAAGCTTTCGATTTGCATGGGTTATTTAATTAGCAGAAAACCTGAACATTAGTCAACAGCATGTTCAGCTGTTATGTTCAGCCGATTGTTCGGCTGATTGTTCGGCTGATTGTTCAGTCGGTTCGACGGCCAATGCCTGGCGGACTTTGCCCAGCAATTCCCGGCTGGTATAGGGCTTTTGCAGGAACAGCAGGCCGATTTGCTGGTCCGGCGGCAAAACACAGCCACTCGCGCATAAAACGCGTATCTTCGGCAGGAGTTGATGAATCCGTTCGACGAATTCCCGGCCGCCCATGGTCGGCATCACCAGGTCCGTCACCACCAGATCCACATGCGCATCGTCACGTGACAACATGGCCAGGGCCTTCTGGGCGCTGTTGGCTGTCAGCACTTTGTAGCCGTATTCGGACAGGATCGTCTCCGCCATCGTCAGCAAAATGTCCTCGTCGTCCACCACCAGGACGGTTTCCGTGCCATTCAGATTTTCCTCCGTATCCGTGCTTTCCCGGACGAATTGTTTCTCCGCCGGCAGGTAAACCCGCGTGGACGTGCCCGTGCCGGGCTGGCTCGAAACCGCCACGCCGCCGCCGTGATTGGTTATAATGCCGTAAACCAGCGCCAGTCCCAGTCCGCGGTGACTGCTGCCCTTGGTTGTGAAAAACGGTTCAAAAATCCGCGGCAACACGTCGGATTCAATGCCTTTCCCGTTGTCCACGATCTCGACGCAGACATACGTGCCGGCATTGAGACGCACACTGCCGTCCTGCGTCGGCTCGGTCAATTCGAGGCTCCGTGTCTCTACGGCGATTTGTCCCATGCCATTGAGGGCTTCCACGGCATTCTCCAGAATCTTCGTCAACGCCTGTTGTACTTTGGCCTCGTCGAAGCGTACGGCAAACAGCTCCCGCTCGAACTGCGTGTGCCAGTTGATCTGCCCGGCGTTGGCGTTGCGGAAAAATTCGACGCAGCGCTGCGTGACCGCATTCAGGTTGCCCGGCGGCACCCGGCGCGCTTGTTGCCGCTCCTGCTGGCTGAACATGGCCAGTTCATTGGCAATCTCCGCCGCCTTGGATGCCGATTTTTCCACCTCCATCAACGAATGCCGCCACGGATGCCCCGGCTCGGCCTTGCTCAACAAAAACGACGTGTGGCCGAGAATACTCGTCAGCGCATTGTTGAAATCCAATGACATCGTGCGGGCCAGTTGCAGGGCGCAATCCAGCCGCTGCTTGAGTGTCAGTCCCGCGTCCGCTTCGGTTTTGTTCTCCGTTGCTGGCGAGGCCGCTGAGGCCGCCGGCGCGTTCGTTGAGGGCGGTGATGCGCTCAGGGGCAACAATTGGAATACAAACCATTTCCGGCCGTCCTTGGCGAAGGTGCAGATGGAGACGGTGCAGGCGACCATCGGACCGTTCGGCGCGCGAAATTTTAAATTCACCACCGGCGTCGGCGACCGTTCCCAACGCGTGAGAAAATCCACCGCCGTCGTGCCATTTTCCGCCGGCCAGATCGCCGATAACAACGCCGCCTCACCCGACAGCACCGCGCCGAACGCGGCCGCCGCTGATGAATTGGCGCGCATGATTACGCCGTTGCCATCCACCAGCAGCGCGGGCCAGGCCGCACTCTCCAGACCAAATACAATTTCCGGCTTCATTCCGCTGCAAAACAACTAGATTACGCTTCGTGTCAAAAATTTCAAGGCGCGCCCGTTGAATGACGCCGGCCGAAGTTTTTTGCCCGCCAATCCCTGATGCCGGTCAACGCGCGGTTGTTTCAGTCTGACGCCGCCATGCCCTATCAGTTTTGCCATATAGATCCGTGAAGTTTTTCAGCAATTCCACTGCCAAAAGCTCCACCTTTTTTGCGGTTTTCAACACTTCCACGTGCGATAACGGGCCTATACCTCCGCCCGCTGCCGGATTGGTGATGCAGGAAATGCCGGCGACGTTCAATCCATATTGCCGGGCGGCAATGGCTTCCGGCACCGTACTCATACCCACCGCA
>DATEGR010000425.1:0-3177 GCA_035279985.1 Verrucomicrobiia bacterium | reverse complement strand
AGGGCGGCGGATTGCTCGCGGTGGACGAGACCGCGGCCCTTGGGTCTTTTGGCGGGATGATTGTCGGTCAGAGTCATCTGACGGCTTTGGATGTCACCGATCCGCCGGCGGAAATAAATGATGTCCTCAACATCGTTCCTCCGCAAACGCTTCTCTATGTTACCAAAGATATCGCCCTGGCGGCGATTGCTCCAGCCGGATCCCTCGTAACCATTTCCCAGGTCTCCCAATCGTTTCATCAAGTTCCCGAGCCAGGTACGATCTTGCTCGGGAGCGTGGGTGGCGGATTGCTGTTGTTGCTGACATTGCGGCGCCAGACCCGGCGCGATTAAAAGGCCGTCCAGCACTTTTTTAAACATTTCCGTAAGAATAAAGCGTCGGCGGATCGCTCAGGAAGTCGGTCCGCCGATTTGCCTTCTGTCGGCCCCCGGCGGTCTGGTGTTACCAGCAATCATTTTTTCCTGGTCCGGTCAGCTACCGCCCGGTTTTGTCCGGTTGCGGCCGTGATTTGATTTTTCAGCATCCGTCCGAAATCTTTGATTGAGCAAATTGGCGCTTGGAACCGGCGCCCGGCGATTTTAGGTTAACGCCATGTTTCGTCCCTGCATCGACCTGCATGAAGGCAGAGTAAAACAAATCGTCGGCGGCTCGCTGGGCGATTCCGGCTTGCGGACGAATTTTATTTCCGAAAAGCCCGCCGCTTGGTTCGCCGAACTTTACAAGCGCGATGGCCTGATGGGTGGCCATGTCATCATGCTTGGGTCCGGCAATGAGACTGAGGCACGCGGGGCGCTGGCCGCATTTCCGGGCGGACTACACATCGGCGGCGGCATCAACGCGCAAAATGCGCGCGCATGGCTGGACGCCGGCGCGTCACACGTCATTGTCACCAGCTGGGTTTTCCATGAGGGCCGCGTGGATGAGGGACGGCTGGGCGAACTGGTGGACGCCATCGGCAAAGAACGGCTGGTGCTCGACCTGAGCTGTCGCCAGCGCGACCAGCGTTATTTTGTCGTCACCGACCGCTGGCAGAAGTTTACCGAACTGGCCATTTCCCCGGAAAACCTGCGAAACCTCGCCCGGAGTTGCGCCGAGTTTTTGGTCCACGCGGTGGACGTGGAAGGCTTGTGTCGCGGCATTGACCGCGAACTGGTCGGGCAACTCGGTCGCTGGACGCCGATCCCGACGACTTATGCGGGGGGCGCAAATTCACTGGACGATTTGGAGGAAGTCACCCGTTTGGGGCAGGGGAAAGTTGATCTCACCATCGGCTCGGCGTTGGACATCTTTGGCGGCACCGGGGTCCGCTACACCGACGTGGTAAAATTCAACCGCCGCGAGATGGAAAAATCAGGCGGCGGTTGAGAGAATCAGAAATTGCCTTTATTTGGCCGCTTCAATTTTGGTGGGGGACATCATCTCTTTGCCACCCTTTTCTTTGACTTTGCCGGTAACGGTGACTTTTTCGCCGTCGTTCTGGCAGATATTGGAGTGGAAGTCCTTGCTGACCTTGTTTTGACTCAGATAGTAGTTGACGGTCTTGCCGTCCTTCTCGACCTGCAAGACATTCTGGCACTTGTCGGCTTCGTGCAGTTTGCATTTGGCACAGACCATCGTGCCCGACAGGGTGGTTTCCGTGCTGGCGTCGGCAAGCACGCGCGCCGCGCCAAAGGCCAGCACCAGGGTTGTTGCCAGAGTCAATATCAGGGAGTTCTTTTTCATAGGCTATATTTGGGTTTGTGGTTGTCGGGATTAAGACAACTTAACCGGGGTTTTCATTCAAGCAAAAAAACCGGAAATTAATCCGGCTTCGGCCACGGGGCGAACAATTCGGCGATAACAATCTGAAATTCAGGGATCAACGCCTCTCCCAGCACCTCGCTTCCCGCGAGGATGCCCTTCAGCGACAACCCCCACTCGGTGCACTGGTAAATCTCCACGTTGTCATAGCGCGGGTCGATCATCCACAGCCGGGGCACGCGGATATCCTCGTAAAGCTGCTTTTTAATGACGGTGTCCGCCTGATGATCTTCCCGGCTGATGATTTCCGCCGCGAGCCAGAGTTTGCCGGTAGCCGCCGTGACCAGGGCAAGGTCGGGGCAAATCGCGGTGGAAGGGGAAACGCGGACTTGGGTGCGTGGAGCAAGCAATTGCGTGGCAGGAAGATTCGCAACGCTGGCGGTCATCAACGCGTGCAGGCGTTCGCAAATCGCTTCGTGCCTCGCGCCGGGTGCGGAGCGGGGGAAGGTTTCGCCGCTTAAAATCTCTTCATAGGGCCGGCTCATTCTGCCAAAGCAAACCAGTGATGGGCGAACTCGGCAAGCAGCCTTTTTCCTCGAAAACAGGACTTGCCAAGCGCGCCGGGCACCACTAGTCTTTGCGCTCTTTTGAATTATTTATGGCAGTAAAAATTCGCATGAAACGGGTCGGGACCAAGAACGCCCCGGTGTTTCGCATTGTGGTGGCTGACGGCCGCAGTCCGCGCGATGGCAAGTTCATCGAGGAAATCGGCACGTATCAGCCGTTGAAGAAGGGCGACAATTTTTCGCTGAAGCTTGACCGCGCCCAATACTGGCTGAGCAAGGGCGCCCAGCCGAGCGAAACCGTCGCCAGTTTTATCAAGAAGGCAGGCAAGGCCCCGGTTGCGGCCTGACCCGATTTTCTCCGCCATGCAGGCCTTTTTGGAATATGTCGTCAAGGGACTGGTGCAACATCCCGAGGCGGTTTCCATTACGCCGGTGGAACGTGAAGGCATGACGGTGTATGAACTCCGCTTGGATCAGCAGGACGTCGGCAAAATTATCGGCCGGCACGGCGTGACGATCAACGCCATCCGGTCCCTGTTGCTGGCTGGCAGCGCCCGGAAGGGTCTGCGCTGCTCGGTGGAGATTGTGGAAGACCAGCAGGCGGCCAGTAGTTAGTAGTCAGTGGTCAATCGCGGCAGCGCAGTGTGTCTTGCTACGGACTGCTGGCTACTGACTATGGACGAATGAAGATTGACGTGCTCACTTTGTTCCCGGCGATGTTCGCCGGGCCGCTCGATGAAAGCATCATCAAGCGCGCGCGGGCCGGCGGATTGCTGGATGTGAAGATTCACAATCTCCGTGACTGGGCGCATGACCGGCACAAGACGGTGGACGACCGGCCGTTCGGCGGCGGACCGGGGATGTTGCTGAA
>DATEGR010000424.1:0-9417 GCA_035279985.1 Verrucomicrobiia bacterium | reverse complement strand
AAATAGTTTTCCTTAAATTCACCGGCGCCGTGGCAGATAATCAGCACGGGCGATGGTCCGGCGGACGTGGGCGTAAACAGCGCGCCGGAGATTACGTCTCCCAGAGAACGAAAATTGATTGGCTTTGCTTCGATCATATGCGGGAGAAGAAGCGCCTATAGTGCCAATTACGAATTCTGGATGCTAAAAACAAACCGTCGGTCCGCCGTTCCTGTCTTTTGCCAAATCGACGCTGACAGTCCAAAACTGGGACAACGTTGCAACCGTTTCCGCCAGTTCCGGGGTTTCGGCTGGATCCCCTGTAACTTCAATAACCTCCGTTGACGATGTCCGGCCAATACATGAGTTTCAATGAATTTGCCTTAAGTTCAATTCATTCGAATTTCAGCGGTCGGCTGGCATCGTCGTTGCTTAGTTAACTTCCGTAGCCATGGGAAAAATCGAGTTAAAAATGGCAATTCGTTCAGAAGGGACTCCGAAAGGCGTGCCGGGAAATGCCAATCCGCCGCAATGAGAAAGTTTGGGATATGATGAAAACAATCGGCCTTGCCTGCAGCGCAACCGGGCAATCTTCCTCCACCGGTGGCGCTGCCGTTGATAAAGCCAATTCCCTGGCCGGGCACAATGGGCATTTCAAATCACATTTCGCCTCCGTCGGGGCGGACAAAATTCACTATGTCACCGCGGGCGCCGGCGATCACAGCATCGTTTTCGTCCATTGTTGGGCCGGCAATCTCGGCTTCTGGCGGGAGCAGGTCCCGGCGCTGGCCAACCGGGCGCGGCTGCTGCTCATTGACCTGCCCGGCCACGGTCAAAGCACCGGAACGGACACCGGACACAGCATGGACGGTTTCGCGAATGCCGTTCTGTCCGTCATGCAGGACGCGGAAGTGGAAAAAGCGACGCTCATCGGTCACAGCATGGGCGGCCCGGTCATCTACCGCGTTTACGAACAGGCCCCGGAGAAAGTTTCCGCGCTGCTGGTGGTGGACGCCTTCCTGCGCCGGCCGAAAGTGCCGCCTGCCCAGGCCGAAGAATTCATCACCCCCTTCCGTACGCCGCATTATCGCGAGTTCACCCGCCAGTTTTTCGGCGCCATGTTTCCCGCTCCCGGCACCGAAGCCTTGCGCGAATGGGTCTTGTCCCAATTGGTCACCACGCCGCAGGACGTCATGCTCGGCGCGATGGAGGGAATGTTCAGTCCGGCTCAGCCCGATTGGACTTTGAAAAAGGTGGACGTGCCCCTGCTGGCCATCAACTCCAAGGGCCAGATGTGGGACGCCGACGGCGAAAAATTCATCCAGTCGCTGTCGCCGCAAACCGAGTATCACGCCATGGCCGGCGTGGGTCACTGGCTCATGCTGGAGCGCCCTGCGGAGTTCAACGCCGTCCTCACGGGCATGCTCCGGAAATTCAATCTGATTGACAGGTAAGCCGGCCCGCTGCCTCTTGCCGCGACGCCATCACGGTCTTCGGATTAAAAGTGCATTCCGACCGTCACCAACACCGCATGGCTGATGAATGTGTATGTGCCATCAGCGCTTTGCCCGGCATTAGATGCAGGTTGCGATGAAGGTATGCTACCAGTCACCGTATGTGCCGGGCCGTAGCCGAATTGGTAGGTGATATCAAAGTCGAAGCGCCTCCCTTTGCGACCCGCGCCAATACTGAAGAAATGCCGGTCCATGTCCGCTGCCAATGGAGTGTAATAGGCATTCGGGACCGAGTTCTCGTTGAAAGCATAGCCAACACTGGCATGCCAGCCGTTGTCAAAATACCGCGTCACGCCCAGTTCGTATATCCAGCTTGGCTGCCAGTCGAGCGTAACCGGGATGTCTTGCTGCACGACAGCCTCGACATTCGGGGGAAGTGTTCCTTGGCGAATGGTAACCGTTCCAAAACTGCTCCAATCTGTATAGTCGGCATCAAATTCCAGGTTCCATTTAGGTGTGGGCCGGTAGGACACACCGACGACAGCCGTTATGGGAAATGTAAAATCAGCCTGTGCCGGATAACTCACTGGCGAGTTCAGTGCTGGAATCGGTTGTTGCTGGAATTCAGTGTCGCCTTCCATGGTTAATGTGGTGGCGCTGCGGAAGGTTGCCCCGATAGAAACCATCTCGACCGGTTGCCAGAGCACACCCAGGTTGTAACCCACAGTCCAGCCGTCACCGTGAAAACGGAAGAAATTGGCGAATGGCTGCTGGTTGGCAAGAAGGCCTTGTTCCATGTCAATTTTCCCATAATCCACCATCACACCGCCGCCGATAGACAAATTAGGCGCCAGCTTGAACGCGATCACGGGATTGATACGAAAGTATTTGAGCGAACCATCAATGGCGACGGAACGGAAACCGGTGTTCTGCGGCCAATCGATGTTGCCACCGTAGGGTGCATAAATTCCCAGTCCCACACTGGCCGGGCTGTTTTCAAACGAATGCGTGAGAAAAGCCTGCGGAATGAAATTATAATGCTTGCCGATGTTGTAGGTTGCGGCGGCATTCGGCGCCGTGTCCGGTGGTCGGAAGGTCGGATCGAGATAAATGCTGTAAAGTCCGCTTCGAAGCTGGCTGCCCTCGATCTGGGTAATGCCGGCGGGATTGTAGTAAACGGCGGACGCGTTATCCGCCGTGGCGGCAAAGGCTTCGCCCCGCGCGGTCGCAAAGCCGTCCTGGCTGGCCAGCCGGAAACCGTTTGCCGAAACGTTCGAGGCTAAAGCGCTCCAAAAGATTAGCGCCAGCAGCCTTGAAATATTGCGTCGGTTCATGTTTGCCGGTTTGTCGGTTCAATCCCTGAACGGCTACCGCAGGAGCGCATGGTTGATGCGCTTGAGTCGGCAGATTACCTGCCGCTTGGCAACACGCCAGCAAAATTCCAGGAAGGGCGAGCTGTACGAATCCCTGAACCCGTTTTGCTGGCAACACACCCTACTTTACTTTGGCCCGATACGAAGTAAGCTCTGGAAAATGTGAAAAGCCTCATTCGATTCACAGGGTGTCTTTTGTTATTCGGACTTGTCGTTTTTCCCACCCGAGCTTCGTTCACGTCGTTCTACATTTTCGGAGACGGTGTTTCCACCACAACCAACAACGTACAAACCGATGCGTTTTATTATGGCTACCGTTTTTGCAATGGTCGGGTGTGGGTCGAGTTGTTGGCTCAGCAATTGAATCTGACCAATAACTTTTGGTATTCCAACAACATCGCAAACCAATTGTCCTACACCAACCTGTCTGCCTCGAGTACCAACTGGTCTTACTCCAGCAATAACTACTCCTATTTCGCTCATTTCAGTTCGATTCTCATAACGGAACTAAGCAATCTTGCCGTTTCAGCAGACCTCTCGAGAACGCTGTTCATTGTTTGGGTGAACGACGCAGACTTTGTCTATGACATGCAACATTACACTCCTTATTCGGGTTCGAACATAGCCGCCTGGACGAACGCTGTTAATCAATCTGTCTCAAACCATTTCACGATCATCACTAATCTCTATGCCAAAGGCGTGCGTACATTGGTGATGCCAAACGCTGTGGATATTACTGAAATTCCGTTTTATTCGGGGAATTCTGCTTCTGCTAAAAGTTTTGTTCGCCAAAGAGTCATAGATTTTAACACCGCATTTGATGCCACGTTGAGTAATGCAATGGTTTTGTGTCCGGGGCTTACAATTTATGAACCAGACTTTTTCTCCCTGCTCGATAACGTACTGACAAATGCCGCCCGTTATGGGCTGACCAACGCTCTTTATGGCGGACACACGGTTGATGCCATCAATGCTTATTATAATGACGGCATGTTGCCAAACATCAATCTCAACGGTCCAGGCGCTAATTACATCTTCTGGGATAGTTATGATCCGTCCTCAAAGGCTCAAGCGATCATGGCGGGTGTCGCCAGGCAGCTCATCGCTCCGGTGGAAATCGACGAGATCACCTCACAGAATGGCACCAACCAGTTGGAACTGGCCAACGTGCCGGTCGGCTTGAATGGCGTCGTATTAGGCAGTACGAATCTGGCGCTGACGAACTGGACCACGGTGATGAATTTCAACAGTACCAATTCCACGCAATCGGTCTTTGTTCCCATTTCCAGCCCCCTGCAATTTTACCGGCTGAATTTTCCGTTCACCTGGACCTGGCCGTAATCCAGTTCTAGTAGGAGCCGAGGTGACGAGGCTCTATTCGCGTTGAATTTGCTGCCGATTTCAAATAGAGCCTCCTCACGTCGGCTGCTACAAAACCATGGCTTAGTTAACGCTTTATCACGCCGATGTGGTTGCCATCTCCGACAGTTTTCCCAGCATCTCGTAACCCCAACGCAGCATGCGTTCGGTGGTTTCCCAGCCGATGCACGAGTCGGTGAGCGACACGCCATAGCGCAGGTCCTTCAGGTTTTTCGGGATGGGCTGGTTGCCTTCGTGCAGGTTGCTTTCGACCATCAGGCCGATGAGCGCGCGCGTGCCTTCGACGCGCTGCTGGATCACGCTGCGCCACACGTCTTCCTGTTTCGCGAATTGTTTGCCGGAGTTCGCGTGGCTGCAATCCACCATCAGCACCGGCGGCAGTTTTTCCGCCTTCAATTTCTCTTCCGCCGCACGGATGCTGGCTGCGTCGTAATTGGTCTGGCTCCGTCCCCCGCGCAGGACAATGTGAGCGTGCGGATTGCCGGTCGTGCGCACGATGCTCGTCACACCATCCTCGCTGATGCCCAGAAAACTGTGCGGGTGCCGGGTTGCGCCCATCGCGTCAATGGCCGATTGCAGGCTGCCGTCGGTATTGTTCTTCAAACCGATGGGCATGGAAAGACCGCTGGCCATCTCGCGGTGCGTCTGCGATTCCGTCGTGCGCGCGCCAATCGCCGCCCACGTCACCAGGTCCGCGGTGTATTGCGGCACGATCGGGTCCAGAAATTCCGTCGCCG
This sequence comes from Verrucomicrobiia bacterium, assembly GCA_035279985.1. Classification (GTDB taxonomy): domain Bacteria; phylum Verrucomicrobiota; class Verrucomicrobiia; order Limisphaerales; family UBA11358; genus UBA11358. The sequence goes on along the minus strand of DATEGR010000424.1, from coordinate 4,494 downwards.
TCGGCAAACCCAGGCCGGTGATTTCCAGCAAAAGCTTCCGCGCGATTTTCAGGCCGGTTTCGATGTCCTGCGACCCATCCAGGTGCGGGTCGTTGATCAATCCTTTCCAGCCGATGGTGGTGCGCGGTTTCTCAAAATAGACGCGCATGACGATTTCCAGGCGGCCGGTCAGTTCCTGGCGCAACGCATTGAGCCGCGTCGCGTACTCCAGCGCGCCCTTTTCGTCGTGGATGGAGCAGGGCCCGATGACGACCAGCAGGCGCGGGTCTTCCTGCCGCAGGATGCGGATGATCCGCTCGCGGCTGCGCGCCACCGTGGCATTCGCGGCGTCGGGTGTCGGCAACTGCGCTTTCAATTCCCGCGGCGTCAGCAGCCGGACGATTTCTTTGACGTGTAAATCCTGCGTCCGATACATGCGAACGAGTATAACACGTTTTCAGTCGGCGGAAAGCTGAAAGCAGGGTGGTAGTGTCGAGCCTGTGGCTCGAACAAATCGGCGCACAGCGCCGACACTACGCCTCAAATCAAAACATTCCCGAAAGCAACTGCGATTGGACATGGCGCGGTTTTTGTGTATTTTGCGTGCGAAGGGGTCGAAGCCCGATTATGAGTGAGCCAGCCATGAATTCCGCGCAAAAGGCGCTGCAAATCAACCTGGATACCGCGAAGTACGGCACGTTTGCCGAGATTGGCGGCGGACAGGAGGTCGCCTGCAGTTTCTTCCGGGTCGGTGGCGCGGCCGGCACGGTGGCCAAGACGATTTCGGCCTATGACATGGCGGTAAGCGACGCGATTTACGGGCCGACGGACCGTTACGTCAGCCGCAAGCGCCTGCAGGCAATGCTGGGTTACGAGTTCGACCTGCTGCTGCAACGGCTCAACCAGCCGCGCGGCGACAAATCCACCTTCTTCGTTTTCGCCAACACGGTGGCCACGCACAGCTTCTCCCATCAAACCGACGGCCAGGGCTGGCTCGGCATGAAGTTTCAAACCGAACCCCACGGGCCGCCTTCGGAAATCATCATCCACGTGCGGATGCTGGACCGGGAGAACGTCCGCGAGCAGGAGGCGCTCGGCATCATCGGCGTGAATCTGATTCACGGCGCATTTTATCACCACCAGGAACCGCCGCAATTGATCAGCCAGCTCATGGACGATCTGTCGCGTGACCGGATGGAGGTGGACATGATCAAATTTTCCGGGCCGTGCTTTGCGGACGTGGACAACCGGCTGATGGCCTTGCAGCTCGTGGAGCAGGAACTCACCGACACCGCCATGTTCACCGCCGACGGCGAAACGGTGGTGGCGGGCGAGGTGCTTTACAAAAAACCGGTGCTGGTCGAGCGCGGCAGTTTTCGTCCGCTCACCAACCCGATGCTCGACCTGCTCGAGCGCGCGCAGGAGCAGTTTCTCCAGGAGGAATCGCTCAAGGGTGAATCACCGGTGGTCATCACGGAAATGACGCTGCGCCAGTTGCAGGTGGATGACGTGATTGACCACCGCGATTTTCTGGACCGGGTGGACACCTTGAGCGCCCTGGGCAAGACGGTCCTCATCTCCAGTTTCTTCCGGTATCACCGCCTGGTCATGTACCTCTCGAAATTCACCCGGAAGACCATCGGCCTGCCGCTGGGCCTGGTGCGATTGCGCGACGTGATGGACGAGAGTTTTTATACCGACCTCGAAGGCGGCCTGATGGAATCGCTCGGCCAGTTGTTCAAAAATGGCGCGAAGGTTTACGTTTATCCGTCCCTGGACCGCAAGACCGGCAAACTCATCACCGTGGAAAACATGGAAGTCGCGCCGCACCTGCGCCATCTCTATACGCACCTGGTGGAAAACCGGTTTGTGGAAAATATCCGCAATTACAACCCCGATTATCTGTCCATCTATTCCCGCGACGTGCTCGAAAAAATCAAGGCCGGTGATGCTTCCTGGGAAAAGCTCGTCCCGCCCCCGATTGCCCAGGTCATCAAGGCCAAGCGCCTGTTCGGCTGGAGCGAAAAGGCCGCAGCAGTGACAGCGTAATCACCGCGCTCTGTCTCCTGCACACGAAAAAGCGGCGGAGGGCCGCCGCGCTCCAGAACGCGGGCGCGTTTCAATCTGACATTCAACGGACGCGAAGCGCCTTGGACTGTGCCAGTCTTCTGGCGCTTTCAAACCGAACTTTTTCGGGTCAACCGGTCGCGGCGCAAACAATGTCGGGTATGAAACCGCTATTTACCATGCACGCCGGCCAATATCTCATTGGGTCACACCTTGAGAAATGTTACCCAAAGTGGAATGTGTGGATGGGATGAGCTAAAGCAAAGACTATAAGACAGGCGACGACGTGTAATTCGCTTGCACTTTCAATCCATAACGCTTTCCCGCCGTCTGTAATTTCATCCGTGCGTTGAAGGCATGGGAAAGATTTCGGGAGTTCAGCGCGTTTGTTTTTTTGCCTGACGCCAGCACGCAGCCATGTTTCAGCAGCAGCACATGGGAAAACACCGGCATGATTTCCTCGACGTGATGCGTTACCAACACGAGCGTCGGCGCATTTTTGCTTTGGCCGAGCCGTTGGAGGAATTGCAGGAAATGTTCGCGTGCGGCAGGGTCCAATCCGGCGCACGGTTCATCGAGAATCAAGACCTTCGGTTTAGCCACCAACGCCCGGCCAATCAATACCCGCTGGCGTTCGCCCTGGGACAGCACCCGCCACGGCCGCGCCGCCAGGTGCATGCACTCGATTTGCCGGAGAATTCGCAGCGCCCGGTTTTTGTCGGCGCGCGACAATGTTCCCCAGAAATCAATCATCGCGTATTTGCCGCTGGCGACGGTTTCCAGCGCCGGTTCGTGGTCGGCCATCATTTGCCGGACGGCGGAACTGACCAGGCCGATTTGTTTGCGCAGTTCGCGCCAGTCCGAGCGGCCATAAGTCCTGCTCAGCAACGAAATTTCACCGGCCGTCGGCGTCAGGTAGCCGGTTAACGCGCTCAGCAGGGAAGTTTTGCCCGAGCCATTCGCGCCCAGAATCACCCAATGTTGCCCGCGTTCCACCTGCCAGCTCACCCCATCGAGAATGGTGGTGCCGCCCCGCTCCACGCGCAGGTGAGAGACTTCGAGAATCGTCGAGCGCCAGTTATGTCGCGCTTTGACTCCTTGAACCGGCTGTTGGTAGGGCGCGTCACTCCGTGCGCGCCGCCTTGGAGCAAAGGGAGGTCCTTCCACGTTCCCGGCGGGCAGCGGACTGCGCGCCCTACCCGGTGGTTCATGGACAGGGGCCTTTGGTTTCTTTGTGTGTTTTGTCGCTCTCATTACAGCTCCCGGATTTCCGCCCACAGCGGCTGCAAATCGTCGTCGGCCAGGGCCATTTTCCGGATGGCCTCCTTGCCCCCGGCTTTCATCGCCCGCCGCAACCATTGTCGCGCGACGTCAAGCTGTTGCATCTGGCAGGCGTAACAGGAAAGATTGTAAGCAATGACCGGTTCGTGGGGAAATTTTTCCGCCGCGGGCAACAGCGCTTCCCAGGCTTGCGGCAAACCGCCCTCCGGAACACGGCGCCACGCATAGGCGCGATGCAACCAGCCGGCGCAATCGTCGGGTGCAACTGCCAGTTCGGCCCGGGCGATTTCCAGCGCATCGGCCCAGCGTTTTTCCCGGGCGCAAAGCGTCCAGCGCGCCTCCAGCACGGCCGGATGTTGTTGTCGCATGGGTGAAATCAGATCCAGTTCCGCCCGCGCCTCGGTGGCGCAATCCAGCCCCAGCCACCCGACGGCGGCGTCCAGGTGGTGCGAATCCGGTGGTCCCAGTCGTTGCACAAAGGATAGGAAGCCTGCCGGACGTGGCCTGTGTCAAGCCGTTGGCAATTTGCACGGGAACGGTTACAGTAACGCCATGAAAAATTTGATTTCCACCTTGCTCGTTTTAATTTGCGCCATGACGGTGCGCGCGGCCATCCAGACCAGGACCGTTGAATATAAACAGGGCGACACCACGCTCGAAGGCTTCGTCGCCTGGGATGACGCCATGAAGGGTGCGCGGCCCGGTGTGCTGGTCGTGCACCAATGGATGGGGCTGACCGATTACGAAAAGCACCGCGCCGAAATGCTCGCCCAACTCGGCTACGTCGCGTTTTGCGCCGACATCTATGGCAAAGGCATCCGCCCAAAAAATACGCAGGAAGCCGGCGCGCTGGCGGGAAAATACCGGAACGGCGACCGCCAGCTTTTGCGCGCCCGCGTCAACGCCGGTTTGGACGCGCTCCGGCAACAGCCGCTGGTGGATCCCAAACGCATCGCCGCCATCGGCTATTGTTTCGGTGGCACCACGGTCCTGGAACTGGCGCGCAGCGGCGCGGAGTTGAACGGGGTCGTCAGTTTCCATGGCGGACTGGATGCACCCCATCCGGATGACGGGAAAAACATCAATTGCAGGGTGCTGGTGTTGCACGGCGCGGATGACCCCTTTTCCTCGCCGCAGGACATCGCCGCGCTGGAAAATGAAATGCGC
>DATEGR010000423.1:0-8012 GCA_035279985.1 Verrucomicrobiia bacterium | reverse complement strand
CTGGGATTCAAGCCGAAGACCGGCTGCGTGATTTGCTCCAGGCCGAATTTTTTCTTCGCGGCTTCAATTTCTTCCGGCGAGACGAATAATTGCGGCGACCGCGGTTCTGAATTCGCTCCCAGCGCGGCGGCCAGATGCAAGTACTCGTGGATTTGATGAGCGTTCGTAGCCGCGCTTGTGAAAGCGTGGTTTTCAGGGATTGTCCGCCGACTCACGTCGGCGGCTACGAGTCGGCGGATTTCACTGACGGAACGTTTTCGCATTCGTACCGCGTCTGGTCGCGGCGCGACGGCCTGAGTCAGGAAAAAATTCCGCCAGGGTCGTGCATAACCGATGCGGTGCGGAATTCGGGCGAGCCACGGTTCAATGGCCGAACGCGGCGAATTGGGCAGCACCAGTACGAGGTCAAATTTGGTAGGGACGGCGCGCTGCGCCGTCCGGTCATCGCAGCGCGATGACCCTGCCCGACGCAATTTTCGTCCGACTGAAAAAATGCCTTCACCGGGCGCAAACGAAATCGTTTCGTTTACCGCCGGATGGCCGATCCACAAATCCCTCAGTTTTTTCGGTGTCAGCAGCGTGATCTGCGCCTTGGAAAATTTTTCGCGCAATCGCATCAACGCCGGCGTGGACATCACCGCGTCGCCCAACCAGTTGGTTCCGCGCACAAGGATATTGCGAGGATGGAAGGCAGAGGGTGGAGGATGGATTTCCATCTTCTATCCTCCATCTTCCACCCTGGCTTTTTGCGTCCTGGCCGCCGGTGCCGGTTTCCAGCGTTTATGGACCCAGAACCAGTTCGCCGGGTCACGCAGCACGGCGGCTTCGTGCAGCCGGAGCACGTCCCGCATAATATTTTCGACCGGGCGCGGGTGGCCGTTTTCGTGGGTGGGAATTCGTTCGCCCAGTTCCAGCCGCCATTTGGCCAGGCCGGTGCGATAACAGACGGCGGCGTAAAGTTCGCAATCATAACGCAGGGCGAACACCGCCGGGGACGGATTGGTGGAACAGTCATGTCCGAGAAACGGCAGGCGCAACCCGTGGTCGCCACCGTGTTGGTCAATCTGCAGACCGAGAATGATCGCCGGCTGGTTCATGGCCGCACGGAGCAGGGGACCGCCGGTACGCCGCTCAAAAAACAGGCAATCGGATTGGCTGCGCAATTCTTCCAGCAGGCGATTCAGGCCGGGCTGATTCAAGGCGCGATACGTGGTCGCGGATTGGTAGCCGGGCACGATGTCGTTAAACCGTGCGTAAAGTTCAAAGTTGCCGAAATGTCCGCCCGCGTTTACGACGCGGCGCGGTGGCAGCAGGCGTTCACTGCCGATATGCTCCAGGTGCGGGCGCAATTCATCGAAACTCATGGAGACGGTTTTGACGGCGCTGGCGTAATTTTCCCCGAGGCGCCGGAAATTCTCCTTCGCCAGCGCCCGGATTTCGGCCGGCGATTTTTTACCCTTGAAACACATCGTCAGATTTTTCAACGCCACCCGCCGATGCCGCGCGTCGAGCCAGTAGGCGAGCGCACCGCCAGCCCGGCCCAGGCGCGCGACCCAGGTCAACGGCAGCGCCTGCAGAAACGCCACGAGCGCCCGGCCGAGCCAATAGATCGACGTATTCATCTTCAACGAAAGCAGATCCGGCGGACACAATCCTGAAAGTCGTTCGCGCCGCTGACGATCTGGATTTCGACGCGCATGAAATAAATTGGCAGGTCGCGCCGGTCAATTTTGGGGAAGCGCACGGCATCCTTTTGCGTCGTGATAATGGTATTGGCCTGGCGTTTTTTTCCGCGGTTGATGACGTTCAGCACTTCCTGCTGCGTGAAACGGTGGTGATCGGCGAAGCGCTTGGAATAAACCAGTTCCGCGCCGAGTTTGACCAGGCTTTGCTCAAAACTTTCGGGCTGGGCAATGCCGCTCAGCGAGGCGACCTTGCGCCCTTTCAGAAAATCCAGGCCGAGGCGTTCGCTCGTGAACACGTCCTCGAGATACAACGGGTGGTGCACGCACTCGATGATGGCCGCGTCAGGATTCAAATCGGTCAGGCGCCGGCGGAGTTCGGCGGTCTGGCCGTCGCTCTTGGTGATGAAGATGGTCTGGGCCCGCGCGATATGCGACGGGGGCTCGCGCAACGTGCCGCGCGGCAGCAAATATTCGTTGCCAAACGGCTGCTGGCGGTCCACCAGCACCACATCGTGGCGGCGTCCGCGCAAATCCCAGTATTGGAAGCCGTCGTCCAGCAACAGCGTGTCGCAGCCGAACTTTTCAATCGCGTAACGGCCGCTCTTCACCCGGTCCTTGTCCACGAGCACGATGACGTCCTTCAGGTTTGACGCGAGCATGTAAGGCTCGTCGCCGGCCATTTCCGAGTCCAGCAGGAGCGATTTGCCATCGGAGACCACGCGTGGCGGCGTCTGGTCTTCACGCAGGAAAATTTTGTTCAAGAGCCAGACGTGGACCGGTGGCGGCTTGGAACGATAACCGCGCGACAGGATGGCAACATTGCGGCCGGCGTCGCGCAGCTCGCGCGCAAACTTTTCCACGACCGGTGTTTTGCCCGTGCCGCCGACGGTGAGGTTGCCGATGGCGATGACCTGCACGCCGAGGGTTTTGTCGCGCAGAATGCGGACGTTGTAAAGCCAGCGGCGCATTTTGACGCCGGCTTGAAAGAGTTTGGAGCCGCCGAACAAAAAGCCGCGCATCAACGCCGCCCGGGTATCGCGGCGCTCGCCGGAGATGACTTCGAGGGCGAAGGTTTCTAGGCTTTCTATCCAGTCCCGGAAACGTTCACGCATGGGGCTTCAATGTGCCAAGGAGTGGTAACGGCAGCAAGACGAAGGAGGAACGATCGGAAAACGGGTCACGACGAGCGCGGATAAAACTCATCGTCCTCCTGCTCGTCCTCGTCCTCGATTCGTTCGATTTGGATTACGAGGACGAGAACGATGACGAAAGGGAAATTTCAGAATCCCATCCGCGAAATTTCCTTCTCCAGGGACATTTGGAATTGCTGCACATCTGCGGCGGACGGTTTGTAGCCCTGCTGTTTGGGCACGACCCCGAGCCGGCCGGTCTGGTCGAGATACCAGTCGGCGGTCTGGCCGTCGCTGAAGGTGACCTTGCCGCTGACCACCGCGCCGGGCCGGGTCAATTGGTCCACGCTGACGGAAACCTTGCCCGCGGCGGGCGATGGTTCGGCGGTTGGCGTTGCCTCTTTTGGCGCGGTGGCCTTGGGCGCTGCTGCGGGCGGCGGTTCCACGTTTTTGGGCGGTTCGGGATCTTTCGGCGTCAATTTCAAGTCATCCACGAGCAACCGCACCTCCATGTAGGTAAGCCGGAGGCCGAGTTCCTCCGCCAGCCGGCTTTGAATCTCCGAAAGCTTGGCGCCTTGCAGAATCCAGGCGGTGACGCGCTGGCGTTGGTTTTCGTCCAAATTCATGATGAAATACTAGCGGTCAAAACTTCAAAAATCCAGCGCTAAGGCGGGTTTCTGATCCCGCACGGGCTGATTTTCGTTGGAGTCCAAGCTTCAGCTTGTCAACAGCGCGGCACGCTAAAGCGTGAACTCCAACACGGTCGGGCTCCTTGATCCAACGCGTTGATTTACCGGGCGCGCTGGGTCACGGCCATTTTGCCGATGTTGGTGAGCACGTCCCAGGCGGGTCCGGGAAATTTGTGCATTTGGGTCAGCACGTCTTCGAACGCGGTCAGAAACCACTGTGCGTCGGCTTCGGTGATGACCAGCGGCGGCAGCAACTTGATCACGTCAACGCCATGGCCGGCCACCTGCGTGATGATATGATGCTTGTCCAGCAACGGGATGATGGCCGCTTGCGGAAACAGGCTTTTGTCCATGGTATGACACATCGTCCAGGCCATCTTGAGGCCGAGTGATTTCGGCGAGCCAAGCTCAATGCCGATCATCAGGCCGCGCCAGCGGACGTCCTTCAGGAGTTCGAATCGCGATTGCAGGTCGCGCAAACCGTTGCCGATGAAATCACCCATGCGGGCGGCGTTGGCGATGAGCTGGTGGCGGTCCAGCACATCCAGCGCCGCCAGCCCGGCCGCCATGGCAAAGCTGCCCTGGCTGAAGGTTGAACTGTGGACCACCGATCGTTGCATGGAGCTGAAGACCTTCTCGTGAATCCATTTTTTGCACAGCACCGCGCCGACCGGGACGAAACCGCCCGAAAGCGTTTTGGCCAGAACCACAATGTCCGGATCCATCTCCGGGCCATCATGCTCAATGGCGAGAAATTTTCCGGTTCGGCCCATGCCGGATTGCACCTCGTCCGCCACGAACAGCGCGCCATATTTTCGGCACAGGCGTTGCGCCTCCAATAAATAACCGGGTGTAGCCAGGTTGACGCCCTTGCCCTGTACCGGTTCAACGACGAATGCCGCCACGTCGCCTTTCGTGAGCTGGGCTTCCAAAGCCGCCAGGTTGTTGAACGGGACGATCCGGCAATGCGGCAGGAACGGCTCAAAGCCCTCGCGGAAATTTTCGTCACCGTTGATGGAAAGCGCGCCATAGGTCAGCCCGTGAAACGATTTTTCACAATGAATCACCGTGGATTTGCCGGTGGCGCAACGGGCATATTTGAGCGCCGTTTCAATGCCTTCCGCGCCCGAGTTGGTGAAAAACACCATGTCGAGCTGGTTCGGCATGCGTTTTTTTAACTCCGCCGCCAGCAAGCCGGAAAGCAACGGCGCTTCCAGTTTCACCAGGCTGGGATAATCCGCGTTCAGAAAATCGATCAGCACGCGGCGGACATCGGGATGGTTGCGGCCGAGGCCGAACACGCCGTAGCCCGAAAGCAGGTCCAGGTACTTATCGCCTTTGATGTCCCAGAGATACGGGCCTTCAGCGCGGACGTAACAGCGGTCGAAGCCGATAGTCTTGAGGGCGCGGACGTTCGCCGGGTTGACGTGCTCCGACTGGAGCTCGTAGTTTCGACCCGCGTGCCGGTTCAACAACCCGACAATATCCAGAGTGGGTTCCTGGGACATTAGAAAAATCTGCCGGCAGGATAGGCATTCACCCTTTTAAAATCCAGTCATAACCTTTCGCCTCGAGTTCCAGCGCGAGTTCCTTGCCGCCGGTGCGGACGATCCTGCCGTCCACCAGAACGTGGACGAAATCCGGCACAATGTAGTTCAGCAGCCGTTGGTAATGGGTGATGACCAGTTGCGCGTTGTCGGCGCGCTTCAGCTTGTTGACGCCGCTGGAAACAATCTTCAGTGCGTCAATGTCCAGGCCGGAATCCGTTTCATCCAGGATGGCCAGTTTGGGTTCCAGCACGGCCATCTGAAAAATCTCATTGCGTTTCTTTTCGCCACCGCTAAAGCCTTCGTTGACCGAGCGTTTCAACAAATCGTCGCTCAATTCGAGCAGTTTCATCTTGTCCTTCACGACGGTGAGGAACTCCATGGCGTCGAGTTCCGGCTCGCCTTTGGACTTGCGGATCTCGTTCAGCGCGGCCTTGAGAAAATAAGTGCTGTTCACGCCCGGGATTTCGACCGGGTACTGGAACGCGAGGAACAACCCTTCGCGCGCCCGTTCCTCCGGGTCGAGGTCAAGCAGGTCGTGGCCATTGTAAATCACCTCGCCGCCGGTCACGTCGTAGCCGTCGCGTCCGGCCAGCACGGCGGCCAGCGTGCTTTTGCCACTGCCGTTCGGGCCCATGACCGCATGGACCTCGCCCGCGGCAACGGTCAGGTTGACGCCCTTCAGGATTTGTTTGTTCTCGACACCCGCCGAGAGATTTTTGATTTCGAGTATCGGTTTGCTCATTTTCTAAAATTGTTTCAACCACGGATGGACACGGATAAACACGGATTAAAAATCACAAAACAACACGCTCCCACTCAAGCCGGGCGTTTTTGAAATTCAAAATCAAGCCGACTCGTAACTTCGTAATGCGGAGATAATTCAACATCTGGCCGCGTTCGTGGTCCGTGATACGGTCAATGACCTTCGTATCTACAATCACCGCTTTAAAAGCTATCAGGTCAGGAACAAATTCGCCAACCTCAACACCGCGAAAGAAAACCGGGAATCTTCGCTGCTGGTCAAACGCAATGTTGTTCGCCTTGAACAGAACCGTCAGCGAGTTCTCATAAATTTTTTCGTTCAGCCCATGTCCGACGTCGTTCAAAACTTCAAAGGCAAAGCCGATAATCTTTTCAGTCTCGGCCTTCAAAAGAAGTTTGGATTCACCACCACGACGCAAATCCGGTCTCTCATCCGTGTTTATCCGTGGTTAAATTTCAGCCGACGCTGCCTTCCAGGCTCACGCCCAGGAGTTTCTGCGCTTCCACCGCGAATTCCATCGGCAGTTCCTTGAAGACTTCCTTGCAGAAGCCGTTCACAATCATGTTTACGGCGTCCTGGGTCGAAAGCCCGCGCTGGTTGCAGTAGAAAATCTGGTCCTCGCCGATCTTCGAAGTCGAGGCTTCATGTTCCACGCTCGCGGTGGTGTTCTTCACCTCGATATACGGGAACGTGTGCGCGCCGCACTTCGACCCGATCAACATCGAATCGCATTGCGAAAAGTTGCGCGCGTGCGCGGCGCTCTTCTGGATTTTCACCAGGCCGCGATAGCTGTTCTGGCCTTTCCCGGCGGAAATGCCCTTCGATACAATCGTGCTGCGCGTGTTCTTGCCGATGTGCGTCATCTTCGTGCCGGTGTCGGCCTGCTGGTAATTGTTCACCACGGCGACGGAATAAAATTCGCCCACCGAATTGTCGCCCAGTAAAATGCAGCTGGGATATTTCCAGGTAATGGCCGAGCCGGTCTCGACCTGGGTCCATGAAATCTTCGAATTGCGGCCCTTGCAGAGACCGCGCTTGGTCACGAAATTGTAGATGCCGCCCTTGCCGTTCTCGTCGCCGGGATACCAGTTCTGGACCGTCGAGTATTTGATCTGGGCATTCTCCAGCGCGATCAACTCGACCACCGCGGCGTGCAACTGATGTTCGTCGCGCATGGGCGCGGTGCAGCCTTCGAGATAACTCACCGAAGCGCCTTCTTCGGCCACAATGAGCGTGCGTTCGAACTGGCCGGTGTTGGCGGCGTTGATGCGGAAGTACGTGGACAACTCCATCGGACAGCGCACCCCTTTGGGGATGAAGCAGAACGACCCGTCGCTGAACACCGCCGAGTTCAGGGCGGCGAAAAAGTTGTCCGTGTACGGCACCACCATGCCCAGATATTTTTTTACCAGCTCCGGATGTTCGAGCACGGCTTCGCTGAACGAGCAAAAAATGATCCCCTTCTCGGCCAGTTGCTTCTTGAAGGTCGTGCCGACGGAGACGCTGTCAAACACCGCGTCCACCGCCACACCCGCCAGCCGTTCGCGTTCCTTGAGCGGAATGCCAAGTTTCTCGTACGTCTCCAGCAGCTTGGGATCGACTTCCTCCAGGCTCTTGGGCCCGTCCCCTTTCTTCTTCGGGGCGGAATAATAAACGGCGTTCTGGTAATCAATGGCCGGGTAGTGAACGTGCGGCCAGGTCGGCTCCTTCATCGTCAGCCAGTGGCGGTAGGCCTTGAGGCGCCATTCGAGCATGAACTCCGGTTCGTGCTTTTTCGTGGAAATCAAACGAATGATGTCTTCATTCAGGCCCGGCGGCGCGGAATCGGCTTCGACGTCCGTGACAAACCCGTATTTGTATTCCTGCTTTACCAGGCTTTCAATGGTCTCGGTGGCGGTTGGCATAAAACATAAAAAAGGTGACCCGTTAAAGGGTTGAAGCGTTAAAGCGCTTCTTTTTGGCGCAATCCGGGCAGACGCCGTGAATCGCGATTTCGTAACGTTCCGCCTTGAAGCCTTTCGGCAGCGAAACGCCCGGCTGCGTTTTTGTCGGCAGATCCACATCATAAACCGTGTCGCACACGTCGCAATAAAAATGGCAGTGCTCGTGCATGTTCGGGCAGAAGCGCGTCGCGCCGCGGTCCAGCTGCACCTGCCGGACCAGTCCGCACTCCACCAGCGCGTCCAGGCAATTAT
>DATEGR010000422.1:0-3444 GCA_035279985.1 Verrucomicrobiia bacterium | reverse complement strand
ACCCGCGCGGCGGTCGAGGAAGGCATTGTGGCCGGCGGCGGCGTGGCGCTGCTGCGCTGCCTGAGCGCCATTGAATCGGTCAGGGGCGCGAGCGAAGACGAAAAGATCGGCGTGGACATCGTGAAACGCGCCATCGAATCGCCGCTCCGTTCACTCGCGGACAACGCGGGCGTGGAAGGCTCCGTCATCGTCGAGGAAGTCAAGAAGCGCAAGGGCAACGAAGGTTACAACGTGGCCACCAACGAGTACGAAGACCTCGTGAAGGCCGGCATTGTGGACCCGAAGAAAGTTACCCGCACCGCGTTGCAAAACGCAGCGTCGATCGCCGGTCTGCTGCTCACGACCGAGTGCCTGATCACGGAAATTCCGGAGAAGGAAAAACCCGCTCCGATGCCCGGTGGTGGCGGCGGCGGCATGGGCGGAATGGATTATTAAGCGGGCAGGGCTCGCTCTCCGAGCGAGCCGCGGCGGGCAGGGGACCGCCCGCCCTACCTAAAAAATCAAACGAGGCTGGAAGAAATTCCAGCCTCGTTTTCTTGTAGGCGACGAGGTGACGAGTCTCAAATCCATACGATCGACGCAGAAGCACAGAGACTCCTCACGTCGTCTCCTACTTTGCGGCAGAAATACATGTAAAGAATGCTTGACATGCTGTAAAGTATACTTTACACTGGCTGCATGAATGAGAAACTGAATCTTCCGGAAGAAATCATGTTCGGCCCGGCTTATTCCCTGCGGGCGAACCTGAAAGCAAACACCTGGGCCTTTGTGGCCATGCTGTTGTCATTGGCGGGCGATGTATGGCTTGCCCAACCCGACGATTGGGGCGTCTTTCCGAAGGTGATCATTGCGATGGTGCCTGTGCTCATCAGCCTGTTTTGGGTGCGGAGCTTCGTGCGTTGGGTGCGTGGCATGGACGAATTGCATCGCCGGATATCGGTGGAAGCGTGTCTCTTTGCGACGGTCGTGACCCTTTTTGTGGTGACCGCCTGGCATCTGCTGGATCAGGCGGGCTTTTTCCAACCCGGCATTTTGCCGGGCCGGCTGCACCTGGTCTCGCATTTCCATACCGCCAGTTTCCCGATTTCGCTCGTGCTGGGATTTTATTTTATCGGCTACGCCATTTTCAAACGCCGCTACCAATGAAATTTTATGAATAACGAACCAAACCTTCCTGAAGAACTTGCACCCGGGAAATATTATTCCTTCCGTGCGGAAATGAAAGTGAACGGCTGGTGCTGGGTGGCCGTGCTGACCTCTTTCGCCGGCGAATGCTGGTTGCTCCCACATCACAAGGACTGGCCGGTCATGTTGAGGACAATCGTGGCGCTTGTTCCACTGGTGGCTAGTTTGCTCTGGGTGCGGAGCGTGGTGGAATGGATACGGGGCATGGACGAATTACATCGCCGCATCACCCTGGCCGCGTGCCTGTTCGCGACCATAGCGACCCTCTTTGTCGTAGCGGCTTTGCATCTTCTGGTTGTGGCCGGTGTTTTTTCCGCCAAATTTCAGGCGACCGCCGGCTTCGTGGTCATCTGGCTGGTGGTTTGTTTCTACATTTTGGGCCAGGCCATTTTCAACCGCCGCTACAAATAGGAAATTTATGAAACTGCCTATTCAAAAATATGTTTTGCGGATGACTTTCGGATTCGTGGCGTACGCTCTGGGGCTGGTGGCCATGAACCAACTTTACACCCATCAATTTCCACACCAGTACTGGTTAATTCTCCTGCCGATTCTGCCGTTGGTTTGGGTCGCAATCGCCATCACTCGCTTCGTCACGGAAGGATTGGATGAATTTCAGAGAAAGGTCGTTACCGAGGCGGCGGCCTTTTCCGGCATCGCCACCGGCTTTACTTGTTTTAGCTATTTGTTCCTCCGAGACATGGGCGCGCCGGAATTTCACGCGGAGTGGGCATTTTATCTGATGTGGATCTATTACGGTATCGGCGGGATGATTGCCTGGTGGAGGTACCGATGAAAAACCGTCTGCGCGAACTGCGCGCGGCGAAGGAGTGGTCGCAATCGGACCTGGCGGACCAGCTCGGCGTCTCGCGCCAGACGGTGAACGCCATCGAGACGGAGAAATACGATCCGAGCCTGCCGCTGGCTTTCAAGGTGGCGCGCCTGTTCAAAACGTCCATCGAGGAGATCTTTGAAATGGACGGCGATTGATTGAGTTTGAACCGGAACAAAGGGGAAGCGTTTGCTTCTCACTATTGGCGCCTTTTGCGATTCGGCATCCAAGATGCTATTATAGTCACGATTACATAATCCTTTGATGAAAATCTTTCCCCAAGGCGTGCCAGCCGCCCTTGTGCTGTTGAGCCTGACAGTTGTCGTATGGGCGGGTCCAAACCATCCAGCCACGGAATACGTTGAAGGTGATGCGATCGTCACTTTCAAATCATCGGTCTCTGTAACCGGTGCCCAACAAGTGCTGGCCGGACATTCACTGACGTGGCGGAGACATTTTGCCGAATTTTCCCGGCAATGGGGGAAACAAGGCGGCTTGGTGCACGCGAACAACCGGACCACGGCACAATTGATTGCGGAATTAAAAAACGACCCGGCGGTGGAAACGGCCGAACCGAATTATCTGCGCTGGGTCGCGACCTCGCCCCCCAACGACGCCTATTTTACGAATCTGTGGGCACTGCAAAACACCGGCCAGACGATTAACGGCAGTTCGGGCACCATTACGGGCACGGCGGGAGACGACATCCGTTTTATCGGAGCCTGGGCGCTGGCCCAGCCACCCGGCACCAATCGCCCGGTGGTGGCGGTCATTGATTCCGGTGTGGATTACCGGCACCCGGATCTGGCCGGCAACGTTTGGACCAATACCGGTGAAATCCCCAACAATGGCGTGGATGACGATCACGATGGCTACGTCGATGATTATTACGGTTATGATTTTGCGGACAACCTGCCCGACCCGATCGATTCCGGTTTTCACGGAACGCACGTGGCCGGAACCATCGCCGCCGTCGGCAATAACGCGATGGGCGTGATTGGCGTGGATTATCAGGCCAGAATCATGTCGCTCCGGGCGTCGAACGACGGCAATTCGCTGCCCGATTCGGCCATCATTTCGGCCATTCAGTACGCCATCATGATGAAAAGCCGGGGTGTCAATGTTGTCGCCATCAATGAATCGTTCGGCGGCGGCGGCTCGAACAGCACCGAGCGCGCGGCCATGGTTTCCGCCGGCAACGCCGGCATCATCTTCTGTGTCGCCGCCGGAAACAGCACCAGCGACAATGATACCACCCTGACGTATCCCGCCGATTACCGGCTGGGTAATATGATTGTCGTGGCGGCCACGGACCAGAACGATGCTTTGGCGTCTTTTTCGAATTTCGGGACCAATACCGTGGATCTGGGTGCGCCGGGGGTGAACATTCTGTCTTTGCTGCCCATTGCGCCGGGCGTCCCGCCGGA
>DATEGR010000421.1:0-2134 GCA_035279985.1 Verrucomicrobiia bacterium | reverse complement strand
ACCTACATCCTGATGATGCTCGTCTTCACCTCGGTAACCATCCCGTACATTTCACTGATCGGGGTTTTGACAGAAGATCCCCAGGAGCGTTTATCCGCAAACGGCTACCGTCTCTTCTTCGCCAAGGTCGCGGCATTCATGGTCACCATCATCGTGCCGCTGATGGCCGCCCGCTGGGGAGTGGGCCATCTGGCCCGCGGATACCAGATGTCGATGGCCTTGATGGCGGGAATGGCAACCTTGCTGTTCCTGTTCTGCTTTTTTACGACCACGGAACGTGTGAAACACAAGGTGGACCGCAAACCATTGTCGCTTCAGTTGCAACTCCTTTTCAAAAACGATCAATGGGTGGTTCTGGCCGCCGTCTGCGTCATCGCCACCATCGGCTACGTCATCCGGGGATCGGTGGCGGCTTATTACGCCAAGTACTATTTGTATGGCAACCTGCCTGCCCAGCAAGGCGCGGTTTCACTGTTCCTCACCACCCATTCTTTTCTCGGCAAATGGAGCAACACCGCCACCGCCGACGCCGTGCTGCTGTCAAACTTCCTCACCACCGGCGTGGTCGCGTCCATCCTCGCGATGGTGGTTTCCACCTGGGTCACGAAACGCTTCTGCAAGGTCCGGCTCTTTCGCTGGAGCCAGATCGCCACCGCCGTGTTCAGCGTGATTCTCTATTTTGCGGTCAAGCCCGGCGACGTCGCACTGGCCTTTGTCCTGTATTTCCTGGTTTGCATCGTCGTTGACCTGCAGGCGCCCGTGTTCTGGTCCGCCATCGCCGAAGCCGTGGACTACGGCCATGTCCGGAGCGGGAAGCGCGTGGCCGGGATGTCGTTTGGCGGGATTTCCTTCTGCCAAAAGATGGGCATGAGCCTGGGCGGCTGGGCTGTGGGCGCGTTGCTTACGTATTATCATTACGTGCCCGACCAGGTGCAGAGTGCCTTCACGCTCACCGGCATTGCACTGTCGCTTTCCGTCATTCCGGGATTCTTTCACCTGGTTACGGGCTTCCTGATGTTCAAATACCGCATCACCGACAAGTACTACCACGAGATGATGCAGGGGCAATCCGCCGCCGCCCTGGGCGAGCCCGAAACCAAGGAGCTGCCCGTCGCATAGAGCGGTTCAATAAATCTCGTAGCCGCCGGGGTAACGAGGCGGAATTGTCCAAGAGGGTCCGCCTCCTCACGTCGGCGGCTACAGTTTTCCCAGAAACGCGCTAAGCCTCGACTGTTGCCGAGGCCATCCGCGTTTACCGGGGGCGACAGAATCCGCACCGTTGCAGCTTGCACGGTTCATCCAGCGGAAACCGGAGGTTTTCAGGGGTAGCGCGATTCAATCCGCTCAATTGCCCATTGGGCGTGTTCGGCGACCAGCGGTTCGGGATCTCCGGCCGCGTTTTGCAGATGGGGCAGGGCGGAGGCGTCGCCGACATTACCGAGGGCGACGCAGACGTTGCGCAACAGGCCGCGGCGTTTGGGCCGCAAAACCGGCGTGCCGGCGAAGCGGGATTTGAAAGTGGTCTCGTCGAGTTGAAGCAAGGCAATCAAATCCGGCGCGTCCAGTTCGGGACGCGAGTGAGCTTTCATCAATTGACCTTCGCGGGCGAAGCGGTTCCAGGGACAGACCGCGAGGCAATCGTCACAGCCGAAGATACGATTGCCGATGGCGGGGCGCAGTTCGACGGGAATGGCGCCTTTCAACTCGATGGTGAGATAGGAAATGCATTTGCGGGCATCGAGCTGGAACGGGGCGGTGATGGCATTCGTGGGACAGGCGGCCAGGCAGCGGGTGCATTTGCCACAATGATTTGTCTCCGGCGCATCCGGTTCCAGCTCCACGGTGGTGATGATTTCCGCCAGCAGAATCCAGTTGCCAAAGTTCCGGCTGATGACGTTCGTGTGTTTGCCGACAAACCCAAGCCCGGCGCGTTGCGCGAAGTCGCGTTCCAACAGCGGCCCGGTGTCCGTGTACCACAACGAGCGCGCGGCCTTGCCGCCGAGTTGATTCACGAATGCGGTCAACGATTTCAGCCGTTCAGCGAGCACATGGTGATAATCGGTGAATTGCGCATAACGGGCGATGAAGGCGGTCGTAGGAGTCGAGGTAACGAGATTCCGACTGGAAAATGTTT
>DATEGR010000420.1:0-2692 GCA_035279985.1 Verrucomicrobiia bacterium | reverse complement strand
GCCGAGATGCGAAATGTTGTCCACCGTGCCGGTGACAAAATTATCAATGCCGATGACTTTATGGCCGTGCGCCAGGAGCAAATCGGTCAAATGCGAGCCAAGAAACCCGGCGGCGCCGGTGACGACAGAGGTGGGTGGCGTTTTTTTCATCAAAGGCAAATGGTTCGACGGTTCCGCCGCCGATTGAAAGCAGCGTAGTGGAACGGAAACAGGATTCAACGATTAAACGGACCAGCCATTTCATTTGGCACCAGTGGCCGCAAACACGGCGGGAATGGTGCGCAGCAAAATCGACAAATCGAGCCACAGCGACCAGTTGTCAATGTATTCGAGATCCAGCCGCACCCAATCCTTGAAGTCCTTGATCTGGTTGCGTCCGCTGATTTGCCAAAGGCAGGTGATGCCGGGTTTCACGCTGAGACGGCGGCGGTGGGCCAGATCGCTGAACCGTCTGACTTCGTCCACCGGCAAGGGGCGTGGGCCCACCAGGCTCATCTCACCGCGCAGCACATTGAAGAGCTGGGGCAATTCGTCCAGACTGTAACGGCGAAGCCACTTGCCAACGCGGGTAATCCGCGGGTCGTTGGTTACTTTGAACACCGGACCGCTCATTTCGTTCATGGCCTCCAGCTCGTGTTTCAGTTGCTCGGCGTTGGTAATCATCGTCCGAAACTTGTAAAGAGTGAACGGCGCGCCGTTCTGTCCGGAACGTTGTTGTTTAAAGAAGACCGGACCGGGCGAGGTCAGTTTGATCAGCAGCGCGATGAGGGGAATCACCGGGATTACAATCAAAAATACCAGCAACACGAATGCGCCCACCAGGTCGATGACGTGCTTGACAACGCTTTGCCATGAGGCCTCGGGCGTGGTGCGAAAGACGAGTAGCGGGCGATCCAGTAATTCGTCAAAACTCGTGCGGGAGATTTGCGTCGCAAAAAAATCGGCAATCAACCATACTTCCACGCCTTCGAGTTCACATGCCCGGATGACGTATTCGACTTGTTCGAAGTAGGTGTGTTTGGCGCTGAGAATCACTCCATACACCGAATAATGATGGAGCATGGATACAATTTGTTGTACGGGCGTCTCCAGCAGATTGAGGTCGGCCACGATTTCGACGCTTCGGTCGGTTTGTTCCTTCAGTTCTTTCCTCATCCTGGCGATTTCGCGTTCGGTACCGACCAGGACAAAGCGGCGTTTGTACTGCAACTGGGCCATTTTGCTTTTGAGCAACAGGCGAACCAGCTCCTCTTTCAAACACACCAGGCAAAAACCAACGCATCCGAACAAAACAAAAATTCCGCGCGCCACAATCAGTTTGAAGACATAGACCGTCAGCATCAACCCCACCGTGATCAGCACGCACCCCTTGAACAGTGGCCACCAAATGGCCCTGCGGGAACACAACGGCGGATGATCATAAAACCCCTGCGATTCGAGGACGAGCGGCGTGGCCGGAATCAATACCAGATAGAGCCAAGCGAAATTTTCAAATGGACTGGACGGCTCCAGCTTCAACCACGCGATAACGTCGGGATTGGCACGCAGGGCGTACGCCACCCAAAAGGCGATCGCAAACAGGCCTGCGTCCGTCAATTGATGAATCACCGTCCGAATCTGGCGATCGCGTCTCAGCATGTTGTCAAACTATTACGTGTTTTCCGGAACGGCCCGGCCACTTACGAACTCAATTTTCGATTTCAGCGGCCGGATCTATTTTGCTTCCGGCGGCAACTGAAACTCCGGCACCGAAGCGGCAATAAGTTTTTTCATCCGGTCAAATGTGGCATCCTCCTGCCCCGGCAGGCAAATCGTGAAATAGGAAACATAGGCCCAGCGCTGCAAAATTCCGGTCGTCAATAAATCCCGCGTCAACCACCAGATGCGCTGCCAATGGCTGGTGGTCTCTTCATTCTTTGTGACGAACCAAAACACGTAAAGGCCGCGCACTTCTTGTTTCCGTCCATCGTTGTCCTGAACAAAATTCGTGATCGTCCATTTGGCGACCCGTAAGTGATACGAATCCCGGCCCTCAATCGGAACGTCAACCGTTGCTTTTTGGTCAATATGCCAGCCCTGACCCGGGAGGCAAAACTCCGGTTTGTGAATACTGGTTCGGTCCATCCCCATCAAAATTATGTTTCCATTCACCCAAAACCCGTTTGTCTCCGTGTAGCGGCGTTGAGCGTAGCTTGTGTCTTTGGGAAGCATGTCCAGGACTGTTTTATCCTGGGGCACACGTTCGGAGGTGTAATCGAGAACCTGCGCCGGCAAATCAAAATTCATCCTCAAATCTCCAGGGATCGGCGTTGCCTTGATGCCGGGCATGCCGAGTTTTTGATTTTTTTTGAGCCAGTTCAATGCCCCGCCGCCGCCGGCAATCAATACCAGCGCGATGATAAAAACAAGGATTCGTTGGCTCTTCATGGCTGTTTGTTTTCCTCTGAATCAGTTTTTTCCTCCAACCACCGGCCGATGAACAACAATCCCAGGAAAGCCGGAAGGTAAGGAACCAGACTAATGAGGGTGCTCTCGTGGACATAATTGCCCCATTCTTGACCGCCCATGACTGCCGCGATAATGATCACGAGCATCCGGAGGAGATTCCCCAAAATGGCAAAAGGAATCGCCAACGCCATCATGAACAGCCGCCGCCAGGGAGAGCGAAGCATAACAAAGCCACAAACCGGGG
>DATEGR010000419.1:0-4120 GCA_035279985.1 Verrucomicrobiia bacterium | reverse complement strand
TCTCGAAGGCTCGGACCAGCATCGCGGCTGGTTTCAGTCATCGTTGCTGCTGTCGCTGGCTGGAAATGGCGCGGCGCCATACAAGACCGTGGTCACCTGCGGCTTCGTGGTGGATGCCGATCGCGAAAAGATTTCCAAGAGCAAGCAGGGGCAGGGCGGCTATGAGAAACCGCAAACCTCCGAGGCTTACATCAAAAAATGGGGCGCTGACGTCGTGCGACTGTGGGTCGCATCGCAGGATTATCGCAACGACATCGTAGTCAGCGAGGAACGCATCGCCAAAGTCGCCGAGACCTACCGCGTCATCCGCAACGCGTTGCGCTACCAGCTCTCGAATCTTTACGATTTTGATCCGGCGAAACATTCCGTGCCGGACGACAAGCTCACCGGCCTTGACCGGTGGATTCTCGGTGAATTCTCGAAGTTGGAGCAGGAAGTTATCAAGGCTTACGACAATTACGAATTCCATGTCGTTTATCAAAAGGTCAGCCAGTTCGTTGCTGTGGAACTGTCCTCAATTTACCACGACGTCATCAAGGACCGGCTTTACACCGACCCGGCGAATTCGCAGCGCCGCCGCTCGACGCAGACCGCTGTGTACCGGCTGGTAACCGGCCTCTGCCAAATGCTCGCGCCGATTTTATCGTTCACTGCGGACGAAGCCTTGGAATTTGTGCCGGGAAAAGATGTGAATTCGGTTCACGAAACAAATTGGCAACCTAGGTCATTCACATTTAGTGAGTCAGAAAAGGCCGTTTGGAGTAATATGTTACTTGAGCGCGAAAATCACATTCTCCCCGAATTGGAGAAATTGCGTCAGGAAAAAACTATCGGCAAAGCTTTGGAGGCTTCAGTTCTTATTGAGGCCAGTGGAAATTTTTTTGGGATATTGGATGGTCATGCCGAGGAATTACGTGAGCTGGTAAACGTGTCGCAATTAAAGATTGAATCACCTGCGACAGATTGGGGAGGAGCGATTAGACGAATCGTTTCTAAAGCTGACGGCCAGAAATGCGAGCGCTGCTGGCATTGGGAAACGGATGTGGGCTCAAATCCGGCACATCCGACCATTTGCGGTCGCTGCGTGAAGGCCGTTGCCGGATAACAGGAACGGTGAGGTTCGTCAGTATCCGAACCGGTGCTGGCATTTTTGAATTTCCAGTCCCACTTTTTGCCGCACTTGACTCTAATGGCGGGAAAAGAAATTATGTGTGATTGACTGAGTGAATTCTCCTGCACAGATGGCTCGCGGACAGCTTTTAGCCCAGTGGCTGGCCGGGGCGAGCACGCTGCTTTTCACTTTGTTTCGATTCGTGCCATGGGGGGCGCGCACGAGCAATCAGATTCTGGATGATTCCTGGATCCAGGTTCAACACCTGGCTTTTCTCGGGCATTGGCAGATTGGCCATGACATTGTTTTTACTTTCGGCCCCTGGGGATTTCTTCTTTATGGCGGGTATCATCCGGCAACTTACCTGGTTACCCTGATTGCCTGGCTGGTCCTATCCGTCGTGTTCTGGTGGGCGGCGTGGCGGATCGCCCACACCCTTTTTGATAATCAATTCATTTCATGGTGTTGGCTGATGGTATTTACAGGCACGGCCGACCTGACCGCTGCCTGGGTTATATTGCTGCTGTTGGCACATTTTTTTGTGGAGGACCGTCCATTTTCGATAATCCAGGCCTTGCTCGTGATATCCTTGAGCCTGTTGAGCCTGACTCAATTTATCATCTTTGTCCTCACGGTGATGTCTGTGGCGGCAATTGTGTTGGACAACATCCTGCGGCAGCGGCGTTTCCCCTGGATTCTGCCCGTGTTTGCCGCGGGTCATTTAGGCTTTTGGATCGCAGCGGGCCAACACCCGGGTAATTTCGGTTCGTATCTCCGGCACTCATGGCAGATTTCAAATGGTTACACCGAAGCCATGATGTTGACCGGTTCGCACGAAGTTCAGGATATTTGTTATTTTTTGGTTGCGGCCATGATGGTGAGTGCAGTCACGGGATATGCTGCGTGGATGCGTCATCGTTTTTGGGGAATCATTCCCTGGGCAGGAGTGTGTTTCATCCTTTTTACGGATTTCAAGTATGGCTACGTGCGGCATGACGCGCACGATTGGTGGGCCGTCAAAGGTCTTCTGCTTGTCGCTTTGGCCTCAGTGGCCGCGCTCTGGCCCATCGCGCGGAAAAAGGGGCAATGGGCGGTTGTTGCCGGCCTGGTGCCGACCGTGGCCGTCTTTCTCTTTTTATCCTTCACTTACCGCCACGACGCCGAAACTGGATTATTGCCAGGCATTTCGAAGATGTCGGGCATTCAAGGATTTTCCAGGCCGGGGGGGCTGATTGGTGGCGGACGTTTGCGGGAAGCCTATGAAAGGCATCTCGCCGACCTGCGAAATCAATTCCCGCTTCCTCCCATCGAAGGGAATATCGATGCTTATCCCTGGAATCTGGACGTCATTTTTGCCTATGGCCTGAGTTATCACCCGAGGCCGGTGATACAAAGTTTTTCCGCCTACACACCGGAATTGGCGCAACTGAATACCGATTTCCTTCGCAGCGAAAACGCACCGCAGAATATTCTGATCGAGGGATCGAGTTCAAATGAGCGTTTCCCGCCACGGGACGACGGTTTAACCATCGATGATCGCTTTCCGTCGTTGGATGATGGTCTTTCCTGGCCGGAATTGCTGACGCGGTATGATGTCCGGGATGCTGAAGTTTCTTTTGTCCTCCTGAAACGATCGCCTCAACCCAGGCAATTCCACCTGGTCCCGCTGGAAGACATTTCCATCCACTTTGGGGAACAAATTAATGTGCCATCAGCAACGAATGGCCCGATCTGGGCCAAAATTGAAATCAACCACACCTGGTGGGGTGCCGTGATTTCGACGCTATACAAGCCGCCCATCCTTTTGCTGGACGTGTCCACACGCAGTGAACGGCAACCATTTCAGAAGCGTTTGGTTCCCGGCATGGCCCGCGGCGGGTTTTTGCTGTCGCCGCTCGTTGAAGGGTGTGCCTCGTTTGCCTCGCTCGCTTCCACCGACGCCTCAAGTGATTTGTCAAATAGTGAGGTGACCTCCTTGATGATTACCGCGGCCGACGGAGCTTCGGCAGCCTGTTACCAAAACCCAGCGCGGCTGCGCTTATATCGGCTGGAATATCCCAGGCAAAATCTCGAAGACGTCATTGGGTTCCGGCAATTAACGCGGTTGGAGAAGGCCTTGCGTGGCTCACAACTATTGAATGCGGATTACATGCCGCAAATGGCATATTATCCCGGGGAAGGGACGATCCTGGAGGTTCCGCGGGACTCAGGAATCTTGTTTGCCGTTCCCGGGGGGGCCAGGCATTTGAAGGTTGGTTTTGGCATTCGCGAGTGGGAGAAAATGGGACCGCAGGGCGCCGCGAAGGTTGTTTTTCGAGCGTTGACCGTGGACCGGCAAGGGCAGGGGCATCTGCTGTGGTCGCGACAACTTGACCCGGCAACGCAGAAAGCCCACCGGGAAAGACAGGAAGTCCAGGTTGATTTGGAGGGTCTTAACGCGTCCGGCCTTGTGCTGCAAACCTTGTCCGTTGAAAAGAACGACGAGAACGAGTTACATTGTTATTGGTCGAACATTGATTTTGAATGAAAGGTCCAAGCCGGGGGAAGCGAAATGAAAACCTGCTGACCGAATGACCCCGGACCGATTGCATGAATGACGAAACCAAAACCTCCCCGGGGAATTCGCGGCCGCCGTCAGCGCGAAAACTTCGTTGGGTATTGAGCCTGCTGGCCGCGGTGCTGGCGTTGCTTGCGGTCGAGGCGTTCTATTATTTTTCTCCGCCACCGCTCGATCCGGAGCAGAAGGCGTTGCGGGCGTGGCAAGGCGTCCTCGCGCCGGATTTCTCCGTGACCAATCTCGACGGTCAAACAATTCATTTGGCCGATTTAAAGGACAAACGGGTCGTGCTGAACTTTTGGGCGACCTGGTGTCCGCCGTGTCTGGAAGAAATTCCGAATTTCATCAAATTACGCAGCGCCACCTCACCCACAAACGTTGTCATCCTTGGCGTCAGCACGGACGATTTGGATACGCAAAAGGCTTTCGCGCAGCGGCACGGCATCAATTAT
>DATEGR010000418.1:0-3363 GCA_035279985.1 Verrucomicrobiia bacterium | reverse complement strand
TTGTCTACAGTTCCCACTGGAGCACCAGGCCGGACGGCACCATTCTAATGGCTCCCACGAGTGACTGGATGTGCGGCGATTTGGCACAACGCGCCTGGAGCATCATCAAAGGCCTCACGGCTTACTATCAATATAGTGGTGACCCGGTTGCATTTGTCTATATCCCACGGACGGTGGATTACATTTTGGATTATGGATTAACCGATAAAAACGCGGACTGGCCCCGGTTTCCCATCAGCACGCCAACCCGAGGAAAAGCCTACGGCAAGTGCGATCCAGCGGGTCGAAACCAGCTGGACCTGTGCGCCATTGTGGGCATAGAAGTGCTTCGCGCCTATAAACTGACCGGAAATCCCCGTTATCTGCAAATGGCGCAACACTGGGGTGACGTGTTTGCCGCCAAGTGTCAGTACAACGATCCGGAAGTTTCCCCGTGGAATCGTTATGTGGATCCGTCGGTGGTCGGTTGGTCTGACGTCCTCACCGGCACCACCTCCATCATTGTTGATTTTCTGGATGACCTGATCCAGACGGGTTATACCGGCAAAGAGGGCTCAATCCTGAAGGCCAGTGACGCGGGGAAACGTTTTTTGAACGAACGGATGTTGCCCGCCTGGTGGGTGGATGACACGTGGGGGCGAACGTATTGGGATTGGGATAATCCAATGATGTGCGGCATGGTGGCGATGTGTGCCGACCATTTCCTGAAACATCCCCAGGCCTATCCCAACTGGCAAAACGATGTGCGGAACATGCTTTCACTGCTCTGGAATCGCAATTGCGCCGCCCCGGATTCGTACGGTGACGTGTACAGCGGCGCGTGGGCGTTTCCCGAGTCCTCGGTTTGCTGCGGCACGTCGCTTTCTTACAACCAGTACACGGCCGGCCCGACGCTACTTCACGATGGCGCGTTGGCGCACAATCCATGGGCGGTTGAAATCGGGCGGCGCATGATGATCATGGCCACGTACGACAGCCTGCCCAATGGCATCGTCAAAGACGGATTGTTTGGCGATCAAGTTGCCACCACGGACTGGGCGAATCTGTCTCACCCATGGCCGTTGTGTCAGGTCATGGAAGCCATGGCGTGGCTGCCTGAGGATTTCGCTCCGAACCGGGAAAACCATATTGTCCGTTCCTCGACGGTCGTACAGAAAGTCCTCTACGGGAAGGGCAGGATCACCTACACCACTTTCGCCGCACCGCCGGGCGTGCAGGAAGTCATGCGACTGGCTTTTTGCCCGGAATCAATTCGAGCTGATGGCCGGCGGCTTAAAAAACGTGCTGCTTTGGATGCCAGCGGTTACACACTGGCTCCCTTGACCAACGGTGATTGGATCGTTGCCGTGCGGCACGATGGCCGCCGGAACGTCGAAGTGACTGGAGACGGTGATCCCCAACAGGTCGCCGACGTTGGTGGCAGCGCATTTGCGGTTAACGGCACATGGACAGTGGTGAAAGACAGTGCCGCGCCGCGAGGCTCCTTTCAATCTGCCGATCAATCGGGCGCGACGATGACTTTCCGGTTCACCGGCAATCAAGTGCGACTGTTGGGCGTGGTCGGACCCCGGGGTGGCTGGGCTGATGCCTTTCTGGATGGGGTGAAACAGCCGACACTGATCGAGTGTTGGAACCCCACCGTGCGATATGACCAGCCGATTTTTATCAAGAGCGGGCTGACCAATGGCCTGCACGAACTGAAGGTGGTCGTGCGTGACGAGAAGAACCCTCTGGCACGCGACGCTCAAATCGGCATCGAGTCCGCCCAATTTTCCGCCGCGACCGGCGACGCCGGTTTCGGCTCGGGCGGCGGCCCGGCCGGTCCGCAGCGGCTGATCTTTGGTTACACCGGGCGGCACGATTACATCGATTCGAAGGGAAATACCTGGCGGCCGGGAACCGAGTTCGTCGCCCGGGTGGGAGCGGACGTGGATACCGTGGCGCGATGCTGGTGGCACAACCGGCGCAGCATGTACATCGGCGGAACGAGTGACGAAGAGATTTACCGATATGGAGTTCACGCCCCGGAATTCTGGGCGAACCTGACGGTAGCGCCGGGCAATTATACGGTACGTTTACACTGGGCGGACACACCCGAAACGCCGTGGGTCGAGCGCGAAGGAACAAATTGGGCAACGGTTTCGCGTCCCACCACGGTGCTGATCAATGGCAAAACCGTGATTGATAATTTGAATGTGCGGGACAAAGTGGGAACATTTCACGCGTACACCCGTGAATTCAAAGGTATCGAATCACAAAATGGCATTATTGAATTGCGATTCGAATCCACCCCCGGCCACGAGGCAATGATTCAAGCGGTGGAAATTATACCTGAAAAGAGTGCCGACGAGCACCCGTCGGCCGGCCAATCAGTAAGCCAGCGTTTATGAAAAACAGAATCGGCATCCGTTTGTCGCCGGTTGAATCCGCGTTTACCCTGATCGAGTTATTAGTGGTGATCGCCATCATCGCAATTCTGGCCGCCATGCTGTTGCCGGTGCTTTCGCAGGCCCGGAGCAAAGCAGAGCAGATCTCCTGTCTCAACAACCTGAGGCAGATTGGATTTTACATGCAGCTCTACACGGACAGCCACCATGAAGTCTTTCCCGCACACCGAAATCAGGACATCAATAATAACAATGTAAATATATCCATGACCAATTGGTGGGGCACCGTCCTGCTCACCTCGGCGCATAACTCGTCGCAGAGCAACCTCTTTCATTGTCCCGCCCTCAAAGGCCGTCGAACGGACGGGGGTGTGACCTGGTCCTGGAATTTTGACCCGCATTTTGTCGGATATGGCTATAACAATTATTTTCTTGGCCTGCATCCATTCGGGCCCACAACTTTGCTGGTGGGGGGAATCCGTTTTGATACCGCGCCCGATTTTAAGCGGAGCTCCATCCACCATCCATCGGAGACGCTCGTGGTTACTGACTGCATGCCGGCATCCGGCAACATCGCGGCGTTGAATTGCTGGAGTTCAGATTGTTGGTGGCCGTATTCTTCCCACACCGGTCTGCAAGGGGTGGATACGTTCCGGCATCAGGGCATGGGCAACGTTGTGTTCGCGGACGCCCATGCCGAGGCGCGCAAGGACGCCAATATCAATCCGCCCGTGGACCCCGCTTCGGCAACCGTTAAAGCATTGATCAATTCCAGATTTTGGGACCCGTTGCAAAGATCTCCTCTTTAATCATCCATATTTCCAAAAAAACAACTGGCAATCACATGAATCGAATATATTCATTCATTATTCTCCTGGTGTTATCCGGTACCACGGTCTTCGCCCAGCTCGACCCGGGCAATCCGTTGTCCGGCCTCGAAAAACTCAAGGATTTCAAAACCATGCGCGCGTCGTCC
>DATEGR010000417.1:0-4225 GCA_035279985.1 Verrucomicrobiia bacterium | reverse complement strand
CCCTGGAGATATTCTTCGAGGATGGTTTTCATGGCCGGATGGGGCAGGACCAGTTCGCGCAGGTAGCGCAGGTGGGGCTGACTCCAATTGGCCTTGCCCTGGTAACGGTAGCCGTGGCGCAGGAGGAAACTTTTGAGGCGCAGCCGGCAGCGGCGCAGATCATCGATGGCATCGGTGCGGGCGCGGCAGAGGTCGCGGATGGCTTCATCGGTGGGTTCGGGGATATAGACGGCGACCAGATCGCCGGCGCGCAGGAGGCGGGCGATGGTGCGGGCATCGCGTTTATCAGTTTTGAAGGGGGCGCCGGGTTGTTTGGGGATGAGGGAAGGGGCGGCCACCAGGCAGGGAACGTCCAATTGCTTGAGGCGGCGGGCGAGGCCGAAGCCGCAGGGGCCCGCCTCGTAGGCGACTTCCAAGGGTGAGCCGGGGTGGGCCTTGCGGATGCGCGCCAAGGCTTTTTCGAGGGCATGGAGGTCGTGGGTGATGGTGCCGAAAACGCGGATCTCGTTTTGGCGCCCGGCGGGGGCGATGGCGATGGTGATGGAGTCTTTGTGGACATCCAGGCCGATATAGAGTTTAATTGCTTTCATGGTGTGGTTGTCAGTTCGCATTCAGTTAATGAATCAGAACGCATCTCCCACCCACAGTGGGAACGTTCTTGCGGCTCTGCCCATCCGGGCAACCCGCGATATAATGAACGGCAACCACGCCACTTTAATCAACCCTCTAACCCGCGGCCGGCGGTCGCCCGTCAGCCATAAGGTCTAGGCATCATGGACGCGCCATGAAAAAGCTCACGATTATTGGATTGTTAGTTGTCGTCGTTGCAGCGTGTCTGTTGCTATATTGGCAATACGTCACAGTTCCCAGATTTGACAGTGACTTTCGCCAGCAGTTGGTGGGAGTTTGGTTGAGGCAGGAGTCCGGTATGCGATGCACAAACACAGTCGCAGCAGATGGCAGTTTTATAGAGCTGTCATGGTTCAGCCATCCTGACCGCACCAACACATACCAGCGGACAGGCACATGGCTCGTCAATGATGGACATTTGATTGAGACGGTAAAGACCAGCACCAACCCGACCGAAGTTACGCCACATTCTCTCGCAGGACGCATTGTTCGTTCGGACGCGGGCGGGTTTACTGTGCGATGGCCGAATGCCGCAGAGACTGTATGGCAGAGAGTTACCAAATGATGCCTAACACCGCGCGAGGCCGTGTGAAAAGTCAGGCGGAATGAGCGACAAAAGATTGGCCGGCGGTCCGCAAGTTCGGGTCGCCGGTTTTTTGGTTTCCGGGACTCGGTCGGCTTCCAGTATTACATCGTGCCCGAAGATGGCGACGAGAACCCGCTCGCGCCATCCAGCAACATCGTCAACTTCGCCACCGGCTGAGGCTGGGCCAATTAGCCCTTGACCGGCCCTAGCCATGCTCTTAGGGTACGCTTCCAGAGAACAGATTCACCTATTGCCGACTCAATGTTTTACCGGCTAATATCAACTTAGCATGAATTAACTCAATGTAATTAAATTGTTAGGCGTCAGTACAAATGCGTATTGCACGGAAAGGAAGGTATTTATTACAAGAATCGCACTCATAGTATTTGGATTGGCTTTTATCGCTTTTGGGCTGCTAGCGATTCACAGCGGCCACATCAATCTTAGTGCTATGTTTGGCAGGTCTAGCACCAACACTTCTCTGTCCCAACACCCAATGTTTTTTTGGATAGAAGTAGTTTTAGCATTTGTGGCTGGCGCTGTTTTTATCGTTCAAGGCATAAGAAGCAAGAAAGATTGATGCCTACTGCGCTGGCATCTAACGCCGACTACCCATTGAGTTTATGGATGGTTTGAGTTATACAACGATTATCGAGTTTGCGGAGCCACTCGCCCGTCGGCGTGGCTCAGATCGTTAGGCGGCTATGATTCGATTTGTCAGACAACTTTACCTTACGGGATTTGCCGTCAGCTTCAGGCTCTCTCGATCAAAAAATGTCAATTATAGGGCGGGCGGTGCCATCGGCCTTATTACACTGGTCGAGTGGTTTATCCTGCTCGGAATCTTGTTTTGTGTTCAAATGTCAGTTAGAAGCAAATTTGTATTCGCAAAGCCCGTAGTCATTATTGCATTTATTGCGCTTTTTTTCGTAAATCAGTATTTTCTGACAGTGCGGCGGCACGGTATCAAGTTTGAGTGCGAGTTTGACAGCTTGGAGAAGCCGAGGCGAATCGCATTAGTAGTGAGTTGTGCGGTGATAGCGGTAGCTGCCACCGTGTTTGTCATCTATTCGAGCATTGCTTTTCGTCACTTCTTAGGGGTTCGGAATTAGCCGCGCGAGGCCGTGTAAAAACTGTCGCGGAATGAGCGACCAAAGATTTACCGGCGGTCCGCAAGTTCGGGTCGCCGGTTTTTTGGTTTCCGGGATGCGGTCGGCTTCCAGTATTACCTTGTGCCGATGGACGGCGACGAGAACCCGCTCAGCCCGCCCAGCAACACCGTCACCTTCGCCGCCGGCTGAAACCCTTCGGCTTGGTGACCTGCCAATGGCTTTAAGGTTGATGATTTTAGTTTTCATCCCGCCCCTTGGAATTGTGGTTTCCTTGAAAACTTGACGCGGGCTTGGGGCTGGTTTGTCCTACAAACCGATAACCGGCGCATCAGGCTTCGTTCCCCATTCTTTTAAGGCTTTTACCCGACTGTGCGCCGGGGCGAAGGTGGCTACACTCTCACCCTGCGGCCCCGTGCCGCGCAAAACAAACACAGTTCAAAAGAAAGGAAGAAAAACGTTATGAAAAAACAGTGGTTAACCAAAATAAATACCGCCGGCGTGTGCACTGCCTGGATAGCTTTGGCACTCGCCGGCGGCCAGAACTGGTCGAGAGCACAGGATTTGACCCTCGGCAGTTCCACCATCCAAACTACCGCGACGACCTATAGCGGTCAAGCCACGCTGATCAACCTGTTCAACATTCACAACTTCCCCAGCCCGACGGTGTCCATCTGCGACACCGGCCCGCTCCCAGGTTCCGGCGGCACGTTGGAAGTTTCCGTGGCGGACACGAATGTGGACAACGGCGCGCTGACGCTGGACACCGGCGACGCCCTCACCACCGGCGACGGCAACCAGTCGTTCTCCAGCACTTCGATGAACAACTTCCAGCTCCAAATCATGGCGACCAATGGAACGGTCACGACGGTGACCGCCGACTTCATCGGTTCGGAAGCCGTGGCCACGTGCAAACAGAATGGCAAGGTGAGCGTGAGCGCGAATGTGGGCATTGAGAACCTGGTCGTGAACGGCCAGGCCATCAACATCAATGGCCGGCCCAATCAAGTCGTGAACTTCCCCGGCGGCCAGATCATCATCAACGCGCAAGCCAGCGTGGTGAACGGCAACTACGGCGACATCACCGTGGCCGCGCTGCGCATCAATGACTTCGGCTGCATGCAAGGCACTGTTGGTTTGGCGCATGCGGACATCACCTGCGGCACAGGCGGGCCGCCGCCCCCGCAGGAATGCGGCAAGCTGACCGGCGGTGGCTGGATTACCGGCACGCCCACGGGCGCGAAGGGATCGTTCGGCGTGAGCGGCGGCATCCGTCGCGGCCAGTTCTGGGGTCATTTGAACTACATTGACCACGGCACCGGCATGCACGTCATCTCCCAGGACGTCAGCGCGTTCGCCATTGATCCTAACAATTCGGATTGTGCGGACATTACTTATGACGTGACGATTGACGGCAATCCGGGCACGGCGTACGTCGTGGCCTGCGACAATGACGACACCGGCAATGGCGAGCAGGGACCGAAGGACACCTTCAGCATCACGCTGTCCAACGGCTATTCTGCCAGCGGTGACCTCGGCGATTCACAGCCGGGCGGCGGCACCATCCAGATGCACAAGTGCCCGCCGGGCTGGTTGAAATAATCACCGTCAACCGTCACTGCTACGGCAAGTTGGCGGACTGAACGTCGGGCGCGGAAGGATGGGAAGAATCCCTTCCGCGTCCGACAGAAAGCCCACCGCTTAACAACCTTCAAATACGATTCCCATGAAAACACCAACAGCAATCCTGCTGGCCGTCTTCTCGTTTGAATTATTTCACATTTCCGCCGAAGCCGACATGGTCACGGACTGGAACTCAGTCGCACTCGATGCGATCCGGATTGATCGCACACCGCCGCCGATGGCCGCGCGCAACCTGGCCATCCTGCACGTTTCCATT
>DATEGR010000416.1:0-3331 GCA_035279985.1 Verrucomicrobiia bacterium | reverse complement strand
TCAATGATGCCGGGAGTGGAGCGCAGGTCCATGTATTGAAACGATTCCGACGTGATGACCGTCTGGAAGTAGCTTTGAAAGGTATCCAGTGGTATTTGTTCGAGCCGGCCTTCAATGAGCGGCACGGCCGGGAACGTCGTCCGCATGTGGCGGATTTGTGCGCGATTGGGCGTCAGCGCCGTAGGTGCGAAGCCACGCTGCAACAGCAGTTGCACCAGCCCGCCCATGCCGCATCCCGCATCGAGTACCGGGCCGGTTGCCTCCTCCACCAGATCCACCAGCCGTTCGCCATAGCGGGTCTGCGCCCGCTGAATCGCATCCAGACTCATCTTTTCCGGCGACAGGGAAGTGTCCTCGTGGTAGCCGTAGTTTAGAAACCCACCCGGCAAAATCTGGCTGTAAAGTTTCAGTTGAGCATCGTCCGCCGCCTTGTGGTTGCCGTTGCGGCGACGGAAGCTTTGGAGGAAAGGTCCCCAGTTGCGGGGCATCAACACACGCCGGGCAACGCTCTTGACTGCGGAACGAGCTGTGATTTTTTTCAAATGGCTCTTTCGAAATTACCGGACAGCCCTCCCGACCGGTTTGAATCACCCGGGTTTGAACAGCCGGGCAAATTGATTCCGTGAAAGGCAGCAGCATCCGCAAAGAAACGCGGCACTGCAAGATATTTTGTGCGCCAGCCAGGGCAGAACGGTTGAATAAAACAAATCGTCAATCGCCAACCGGAAATCGTAAATTCCTAATAGCTCATCCGGTCGAGCTTCACCTTGCCGCGGAAGATCCAGTAGATGCAGACCGTGTAGGCGATGACCAGCGGCACGCCGATGCCCGCGATGACGAGCATGATGCCGAGCGTTTTCGGCGAGGACGACGCGTTATAAATCGTCAGGCTGTTGGCCGCATCGGGCAGGCTGTAAACGAGGTTCGGGTACATGTTCAGACCGAACAGCATCATCAGCGTGATCATCGCCGCGCACGACGACAGGAACGCCCGCCAGTCGCGTCCATGATGGAATTCACGCGGAATGTTGGCGATGGCCAGCATGTTCACCAGCGCGACGGTGAAGAGCCACGGATTTCCGCGCACGCGCTCGGCCATGTGCGGCACGTAAAGCAGCGTGGCCATCGTGAGGGTCACGGCGCAAATCACAAAGAAGATGATGCAGCGCATCGCCCAGACGCGCAGTTTGTCGTGGAGCGCGCCCTCGGTTTTCATCACGCCGTAAATCGCGCCGTGCATCATGAACAACGCCACGGTCGTGACGCCGACCAGCAGCGGATACGGTTTCAGCAAACCGAGAAACGTCCCGGCAAATTCACCGTCGGGGCCGACCGGCACGCCCCAGGCAATGTTACCCAGCGCCACACCCATGAGCAGGCCCGACACCAGACTGCCCGCGGAAAATCCGATGTCCCACATCTGCCGCCACCAGTGCATGGGTTGCTTGCTGCGAAATTCAATGGCCACCGCCCGAAAAATCAGGCAGACGAGCAACAGAACAAAGGCGAGGTAAAAGCCGGAAAAGACGGTCGCATAGACATTCGGGAACGCGGCGAACAATGCCCCGCCGCCGGTCACGAGCCAGACTTCGTTGCCGTCCCAGACCGGACCGATGGCGTTGATCAGCGTGCGGCGCTCCGTATCGTCCTTCGTGCACAGATGCAGCGCGCCGATGCCGAGGTCGAAGCCATCGAGCATCGCGTAGCCGGTGAAGAGCACGCCGACGAGAATGAACCAAACCGTATTGAGATCGAGATTCATGTCCTGGGGTGATGGGTTAATTCGGTTGGCAACGCGAGTTTGCCGGATGGAATCAAATCCTGGTCATCCGGACCGTGCTGAATTTTGTCGTTGAGCAGATAAATGAACACCGCGAACAACAGGAAATAGATGAACGTGAATAAAATCAGCGAGGTGAGGATGACGTTCGCCTTGACCACCGCCGACAATCCCGCGGGCGTGCGCATCAGGCCATAGACAATCCACGGCTGGCGGCCGACCTCGGCGGCGAACCAGCCGAGTTGATTGGCCAGTTGCGGGCCGAGCACAGAAAAGACGAGAACCCACAACAACCAACGCCGTTCAGGCAGCGAACCATGTCGAAAATAAAGAAAGCCCAGCGCCGCGATGGCAATCATCGCAAAGCCGATGCCGACCATGCCGTGAAAGAAAATAAACGAGGCTTCCACCGGCGGCCGGTCTTGCGGCGGAAAAGCATCCAAACCGATTACGTTCGCGTGCGTGTTGTAGGCCACCAGCCAGCTCAGCATGCCCGGCCATTGCAGGCCGACCACCCTTTGGTCTTTTTCATCCACATAACCCAGGAGTGTGAGCGGCGCGTCGTTGGTGGTCTGGTATAGCCCTTCAAAAGCAGCCAGTTTGGCCGGTTGATTCATTGCCACGCCGCGCGCGCTGCTGTCCCCGCTGATCAATTGCAAGAGCGAGGCAATCAAGCCGACCGTTAAACCGACCTTCAATGACGCGCGCGCAAAATCCAGATGGCGTTGCTTCAACAGATACCACGCGCTGACGCTGATGACGAGAAAGGCACCTGCCTGCCACGCGCCACACAGCACGTGAAACAGCCGGTCCATCGAGGACGGATTGAACACCAGTTGCCAGAAATCCGTGATCTCGGCGCGTTCCACGCCGTTCCGCACCACGAGGTGATAACCCGCCGGCGTTTGCATCCAGGAATTGGCGACCACAATCCACACGGCGCTGAAATGGGCGCCCAGGCAAACCATGCACGTGGAAAAGAAATGGGTTTTGCGGCTGACCTTGTCCCAGCCAAACAGCAGCACGGCGAGAAAACCGGACTCGAGGAAGAACGCAAAAATGCCTTCTGCCGCCAGCGCGCTGCCGAACACGTCGCCGACGAAACGCGAATAAGTCGCCCAATTCGTCCCGAACTCGAATTCCATCACGATGCCGGTCGCCACGCCGATGGCGAAGGTAAGCGCGAAGACCTTCGTCCAGAACCGGGCCATCTGGTGATAGATCGGGTTTTTGGTTTTGAGCCACAACCCTTCCATGCAAACCAGCAGGACACCCAGGCCGATGCTCAAAGGCGGGTACAGATAATGAAAAGCGATCGTGGCCCCGAACTGGATGCGCGCCAGAGTTAGAACATCCATACGTCCCGGAGGTTGCGCTGAACAGAACTGGCTGTCAACCGGGCAAGAAAAAGTGTCGGAACTCCATGAGAATGTCCCCCTGATAACTCGATAAGAATGTCCCTTTTTTGGCGGGGTTGCGGTAGCAACCCTGCCACAACATGGGAACATTAACGATGAGTCGGCAGGAACGGGAACGATTAAAGGTTATGTC
>DATEGR010000415.1:0-5478 GCA_035279985.1 Verrucomicrobiia bacterium | reverse complement strand
CGCAGGCGGGAACCACCTTTTGCATGGGCGTGGCCGACATGCAACGGCTCATCAAAGAGCTCGGCTACGAACCGCACCAGCGCGACAACTGGTATCGGCTGGTGAATTGAGCGTTACTGGACGTCGACCTGGAGCACGGTGACGGAATCCGCCGGCAGCGTGTAAACGAACACCGGCTTCACGCCTGATACTTTGGTTGTAACCGGCGCAACATTCTTTGGATGGTCAATCGTGTTGTTTGCGTCCGGAGCGGCGGCCAGCGTGGTCACCGTGCCCGTAGGTTTCAGGTCGGAGACGCCTTTGATATCCAATTGAAGCGGTTGTGGAGTGGCCTGGGGATTCACCAGCTTGATCAAAATTGCTCCGTTCCTGCTGTCCTTCGTTACCGAATAGTGAAGCGTGGCATCGTCCAGCGACGCTTTGAGAATTTCGTCGCCGACGTTCCGGCTGAACATTTTGAAGGCATAGTAGCTGGGTGAGCCGTAACAGTGGAGGGTGTCATAACCGATGAAATCGGGCCGCCATTGTCTCGCGCCCGGATTTACGTTCACGAATAACGGCGCATAACATTGCATTTTCACGAGGTCCGAATTCCGTTCCATCGCCGTCATCCAGGTCGCGTCGCCCAGCGCAGCGGTCATGTCGGCAGTAGGCAGTTCCTTCGCCGAGCGCCCGTTCCAAGGGGGAAAAGAAGTCTCGTAGGCGGCCCACTCGCCAACAAAGATTTCCGGGCCTTTGCGGTCGTAGTTATCAAAATGCGCTGAATCGTTCAGGAACGTTCGAGCGGGACGGTAGTAGTGCTCATCGAGCATATCGGGCTGGCGGCTATGCACGCGCAGCTTTTCCGGTTGTTCGGTGCCGACGGTGGAGATACATTTGAGCTGGGAATATTTCGCTTTAATCGCGTCGGAGAATTGCGCGAAGCGCTCGTCGTAGGAGCCGGACCGGTCAAACCAGTCCTCGTTGCCGATCTCGACGTAGTGCAGGGGAAACGGCTCCGGGTGACCGTCTTTGGCGCGCTCGGCCCCCCATTTGGTGGTCGCCGGACCGGTGACGTATTCAATTTCGTCCAGTGCGTCCTGCACATAGGGTTCCAGATCGGGACCGGGATTCACATGCTTGCCACCAAGCGAATACCCGGCATAGACCGCCAGCACCGGCTCGGCGCCCATGTCTTCGCACCAACGGAGAAACTCCAACAGTCCCATGCCGTCCGTGGAACGGTAGCCCCACGGACAAGGATGGCCGGGCCGCTGGCTGATGGGGCCGATGGTTTTTTTCCAGTCGAAGCGGGTCGCGACCGTGTCACCTTCCAGGTAATTTCCTCCAGGAAACCGCAGAAACCGGGGCTTCAAGTCCACCAGCATTTGCAGCAGATCCGGGCGAAAACCATTTGGCTGGTCCTGCCAGGTCGGCGGAAACAGGGAGACCAGGTCAAACCATACCTTGCCCGGCTGGTCCAGGGTCAGGACGTAATGCGTTTTCGCGGTCGGGTTCACTTTGCCCGTTTCAAGGGTGACCTCGTACGGTTTCCAATCCTGCGTCAACCCGGATACTTCGCTCTTGGCGTAAACCGTGTCTCCGTCGTCGCTCTGGATGGAGACGATGATCGATCCCTTGAAGCCAGGCGCCGCCTTCGCGTAAAACGAGGCATGATAACGGGCCGCCGGCCGGACCGGAATGCCCCAATAACCGTCGTTGGCAATGCCGGCCGGGTGGCGTTTGGAAGCTTTGCTCACTTCGACCCGCAAACTGACCGGCAGCGCGTCGTTGAGTGGCTGGGACGGATCGAGTGCCATGGTTGCGGCCGAGCGCGTATCTTGCAGTACGGTCCAGTGCACGGGCGTATTCGGGTTGTCCAGAAAAGCCCGATTCTGAACCAGTTCGCCATAGAGGCCGCCGTCATAGCTGTGATTAATCTCCTCGGTCATCAGTCCGTAAAGCATGGGACTGACGTTGGCGACGGGTTGTCCGGCCTCAATGGTAAGCGTGGGATTCGCTTCGCCGGCGGAGGCAACGGCGCAAACCAAAAGCAGGGTTAAAATGGATTTAGTCATCGTGGTGTCAGTGTTATTATTCGTTGCTCTTTCTCAGGTCACCGGCCAATTACAATCCGACTTGAATCAAAACCGGCCACTATGAAATGAGGACTACGTATCATTTTCAATGCTTCAATCAAGAGTTTTCTGATTGCGGAAGATTGCGTCTGAATTGGTCGCCGCTACTGAATGCGTGATGCTGCCTCTCCGCTCAATTCCTTAATTTCGTCCGCCAGCCTTTCCGCCTCTGGCTGCAAGTCGGCGCTTTCCTGCTCCCGCAGTTTGGTCCTTGTGACTCATGATCGCAAATTCCGCCGCTGCGGCAAGGAATCCTTCCTGGCCGAACCCAAAGGCGCGTGGTGGGAAATCAGCTTTTGCCCGCACGCTCGCCAATCCAGCGCCGTCAGGCGCGGCATCTTTGTAGAATCAAAAATTGAAAACCCTCACCCGGCCTGCGGCCACCCTCTCCCATCCGATGGGCGAGGGACACAACTCTACCAGGGGCGATATCTTCCGGTTATTTCACCGTAGCAGCCGACGTGAGTCGGCTCCAATTTCTCAAATATGAGCGGACTGACGTCCGCTGCTACAAAATGATTCGGATGATTTCGCTCCTGGCGGAGCTTCGCCTTTTGGGAACGGTATTTTCTACAATGATGCCAGCCCTGACAGGCTTGGAAATTCGTGTCAATTCGTGAAATTCGTGTCAAAGACTCCGCGTCGTTGCAAATTCACCGCCGCAAGGATTCCTCCCTGGCCCCAATTTCTCCAACTTCCGCAACTCAGACACGGCTTGAGCGGAGGATTTTCGTCCAAAGAATTATTTATGGATTTGCGGCGGATTTTTGCGAAACTGATGTCCTGATGAATCCGTTAATCAAACTTTTGCTCGAAGGCGGCGGCTTGAGCACGGCCCAGATGGCCCAGGTGCTCAACCTCTCGGAAGCCGAGGTCAACCGCCAGTTGGATCAGCTCAAAAAGGACCGGCTCCTGCTGGGCTGGCGGCCGGTGTTGAATCTGGCTGAGGAAGACGCCGGTGTCGTGCACGCCGTCATCGAAGTGCGCATCAC
Organism: Verrucomicrobiia bacterium; assembly: GCA_035279985.1. Lineage (GTDB taxonomy): Bacteria > Verrucomicrobiota > Verrucomicrobiia > Limisphaerales > UBA11358 > UBA11358. The sequence continues at coordinate 2,369 of DATEGR010000415.1, read as the reverse complement.
GCCCGAGCGCGGCGGCGGTTTCAACCGGCTGGCCGAGCGCATCAGCCGGTTCGACGAGGTCGAGTCGTGCTACCTCATGTCCGGCGGCTACGACCTGCTCGTGTTTGTCAATGGCTCCAGCCTGCAAAAGGTGGCGGGATTTGTTACGGAAAAGCTGTCCACGCTCGAAGGCGTGCTGTCCACGGCCACCCATTTCCTGCTGCGTACCTACAAGGAACAGGGTTTCCTCCTGGACGTGAAAGCCGCAGAAAACGACCGGCTCAAGGTCACGCCGTGAACGGACGGGAAGACATTCAACTCTCAACATTCAACACATCGAACATCGAATGATTGCCGAATTGCCCCCCTTGGACATTGGGCGTTGAATGTTGAATGTTCGATGTATCCATTTAATTGATTTCCCATGGACACTACCCGTTACATCGCCCGCCACGTTGTGAATCTGCCCCGCTCAGGCATCCGCGACTTTTTTGAAGTCGTCTCGAAGATGCAGGACGTGATTTCGCTGGGCATCGGCGAACCGGATTTCGACACGCCCTGGCATATCCGGGAGGCGGCCATTTACGCGCTCGAAAAGGGCAAGACCCATTACACCTCCAACCTCGGCCTGATCGAACTGCGGCGGGCCATCAACCGGTATGTCGGAAAAAATTTCGGCATCAGTTACCGGCCTGAGGATGAAATCCTGGTTACGGTCGGCGTTTCCGAAGCGCTTGACATCGCGTTTCGCGCGCTGGTGAATCCGGGCGACAAGGTGATGTTTCACCAGCCCTGTTACGTGAGCTATCATCCGAGCATCACGTTGACGCATGGCGTGGCCGTGCCGGTGCCGACCTATGCCAGGGACAATTTTGCGTTGACGGCCGAGGCCCTGGTTGCCGCGTGGCAGCCGGGTTGCAAGCTGCTGATGTTGAACCTGCCGTGCAATCCTACCGGCGGCACGTGCGACCGCGCGCAAGTCGAAGCCATTGCGAAATTCGCTGTGGAAAAAGATTTGCTCGTTCTGAGCGACGAGATCTACTCCGAGCTGACGTTCGAGGGCGAACACGTCAGCATCGCCAGCCTGCCGGGCATGAAGGAGCGAACGGTTTTCCTGCACGGCTTTTCCAAGGCCTTTGCGATGACCGGCTGGCGCATCGGCTATGCGTGCGGACCGGCGACGTTGATTGAGGCGATGATGAAGGTGCACCAGTATTCGATGATGTGTGCCTCGATCATCAGCCAGGAGGGCGCCATCGAAGCGTTGCAGCGCGGCGAGGACGGCATGAAGGCCATGCGCGAGCAATATCAGCGCCGGCGGGACTTTATTGTGCGCCGGTTCAATGAAATCGGCTTGAACTGTCATCTGCCGCGCGGGTCGTTTTACGCGTTCCCGTGCGTGGAGAAAACGGGGCTGAAGGAAACGGATTTCGCGGTGGGCTTGCTGCAGGCCGAACACGTTGCCATGGTGCCGGGCACGGCCTTTGGGGCCAATGGCGCCGGATTTTGCCGCGCATGCTTTGCCACCGGTTACGATCAACTCATCGAAGCCGCCGACCGGATCGAACGCCACGTGCAGAAGCTGGTCGCCAAACGTTGAAGGTTTTGATATCGGCCGCGGAGTATGAAACCGGCGATAACCGGCAGGATTTTTACGCTGGCGCGGCAGCGCCTTGGAGTGCGGCAAGCCCTCAGCCGCTTTGCGCACTCGGTTACGATTCAAAAGCGCCAGAGGGCTGGCGCAGTCCAAAACCTAGTGGGCGAGGCGGGCGGTTCTTGGAAACATTAAAGGTTTTTCTTGCCGGTGGCAGCGTTTGTCGGAGACTTCTTGTTTCAAAGTTTGTGGACAAACCATTTTTTACCGAAGCGCGTCAACGCTGGCTGTTGCTGTTGTTGACAACGTTCACGTTTTTCGTCCTGCTCGGCAGCCGCGCGTTGAACGAGCCCGACGAAGGGCGCTACTCCGAAATCGCCCGCGAAATGATCGAGACCGGCGACTGGGTCGTGCCGCACCTCTGGTATCTCCCGCACCTCGACAAACCGCCGATGACCTACTGGCTGGTGGCCGTTTCGATGAAGTGGTTCGGCCAGAACGAATGGGCAGCGCGCCTGCCGCTCGCGCTCGCGGGCATCGGTGGCGTGTGGGCGGTCTGGCTGCTCGGCTGTTCCGTCGGCGGCCGGCGGGTCGGTTTCTGGAGCGCGTTGATCCTGCAAACGAGCCTGCTGTACTTCGTCATGGCGCGGATGCTGACCACGGACATGTTCCTGACCCTGTTTAACACCTGGGCGATTTATTTCTTCTGGCGAAGCTGGCAAAGCTTGAATTCCGAAGTCACAAGTCGGAAGTCAGAGTTTTTTAGCTGGCACCTCGCCGGTTGGGTGGCTATTGC
>DATEGR010000414.1:0-8508 GCA_035279985.1 Verrucomicrobiia bacterium | reverse complement strand
GACGTGAACGATGACGTAATCACCGACCCCGGCCTCCGGCACGTAGGCCAGGCTGGCTTCCTTGAGGATGCCGCCGAAGTTGATCTTGCCCATGCGTGTCAACGGGTCATCGCCGCTGACGCTCTCAATCTTTCCTGGAATAGCCAGACACATGCGTCTTTAATCTAACCGCTTAGGCGCAGGGCAGCAATGACTTGTCCCAGCGCGATTCCGCCGTCGTTGGGCGGCACGCGCTGATGCCAGCACGGCTGGAAACCTTCCGCCTGCAATCGCCGCACCGCGCGCTCGGTCAGATAACGATTCTGGAAACAACCGCCCGAAAGCACGACGCGGTTTTGGCCGCAGTGTTTGGCAACGGCGACAATGGCTTCGACCAGCGCATTGTGGAATTTCGAGGAAATCTCGCCGATGGCAACGCCGCCTTTTACGTCCAACCGGATCGCTTCGACCATCGGCGACCAATCCAAAACAAGTGGCGAGTGACGAGTGACGAGTGACAAGAAATAAGCTTCATCTGTGGTCATGCCGTCCAAGGCGAACTCCAATTCCATTGCCGCCTGGCCCTCGAACCGGATTTGTTGACGAAGGTTGACGAGCGAGGCAACCGCATCAAACAACCGCCCCATGCTCGACGTGACGGGCGAATTCAATTTTTTTGCCAGCATCGTTTTCAGCATGGTCAGTTCTGCCTTGGAAAAAGCAGCGACGGGCGCAAGGTCTTTCCGCTCAAAAACGGCGTCGCCAAAAATTTCATAAAGCAATCCGAGAGCGACCCGGCGCGGTTCCTTGACCGCCTGATCGCCGCCGGGCAGCTGAAACGGGCGCAGATGCGCGACGCGCTCGACGGTTTCGTCCGTGACGATAAAAAATTCACCACCCCAGATCGTGCCGTCGAGTCCGTAACCTGTGCCATCCCAGGAAACGCCCAGCAACGGCGGTGACAATTCATTTTCCGCCATGCAGGACAAAATATGGGCGATGTGGTGCTGGACGCCCAGGTAGCGCGGGCCTCCGGCCTGCGGGTCGGCGGAACGTCCCCGCTCCGCCGGACTGGAACCGGCGGCAGGGACGCCGCGGGAACCCGCAGGCAAGGACGCCTGCGTTAAGATCTCGCGGGCGAACTTCGTGGAAAGATAATCCGGATGCAGGTCGGCGGCGATGATTTGAGGCCTGGCCTCGTATAGTTTTTCGAAATCCGCAATGACGCGGCGGAACGCCTGATTTGCCTGTTCGGTCTCCAAATCGCCGATGTGCTGGCTGATGAAAACCTGCGAATCGATGGACAAAGCGACGGTATTTTTCAAATGCGCTCCTACCGCGAGAATAATTTTCGGAGGGCGGAGCTCCGCGACGCCCTGATTATCGGGGCTCACAGAGCTCGCCCCTCCGATCGAGATGGGCAGCGGCGCATAGCCGCGGGCGCGGCGCAAGACCAGTTCGCGGTCGAGTATCACACGCACAATTGAATCGTCCACGTGCCGGACAATGGGACGGTTATGGACGAGAAAAGCGTCGGCGATGTCACCGAGCCGTTCCAGTGCTTCGCGCTCGTCCGTGCAAATCGGCTCGTCGCTCAAATTGCCGCTCGTGGCGACCACCGAAAAACCGAGTTCGGCCAGCAGCAGGTGGTGCAACGGCGTGTAAGGCAACATGGCGCCGAGGCATGGGTTGTTGGGGGCGACCGACGCAGCAACCGGCGGCAAATTTTGGCCAACATCCGCCCTCACCCTGTCCCTCTCCCCCGGGGAGAGGGAACGGCCATCATCCGTTCCAGCATACTCCAAGCCACTGGGATCGACGACAGTCGTACTTTGGCTGGGAGAAGACATACGGTTCTCCCTCTCCTGGGGGAGAGGGCCGGGGTGAGGGTGGACCAGCCTCCTTAACAAAACAATCGGGGATTCGGGCGAGCGCAACAACCGTTCTTCCAGAACGGATACTTCACATTCTGTCCTGATGGCCGCCAGCGACGGGAACATCAGCGCGAACGGTTTTTCTTCGCGATGTTTCCGTTCGCGCAACCGCTGAACCGCCCGGTCGTTGCGAGCGTCCGCCATCAAATGAAAACCGCCCAGCCCCTTGACGGCAACAATTTTTCCCTCCCGGATCGCTTGTGCGGCGGCAAGCAAAGCATTGTAGCTGCGTTCGCAAGAACGCAGACTTGGCCAAGAGCCATCCGCGCTTTGACAAGCGCGGCTACGGTCCCACAATTCGAGATGCGGACCGCAAACCGGGCAGGCATTCGGTTGGGCGTGAAAACGGCGGTCCGCCGGATCTCCGTATTCCGCCTGGCATTGCGGACACATGGTGAATGCCTTCATCGAAGTGTTCGCGCGATCGTAGGGCAACGCTTCAATGATGCTGAAACGCGGGCCGCAACGGGTGCAGTTTGTGAACGGATAGCGGTAACGGCGATTTTTCGGGTCGAAAATTTCGCGGAGACAATCCGGGCACGTGGCAATGTCCGGCAACACCAGCGCCGCCTTGTCACCGCCGGTCCCGCTTGGTCGGATCTCAAAATCCTTGAAACCAACCGCGTCCAGCCACGACGCCTCAAGACTTTGGATGAAACTGCGCGGTGGTTTTTCGGATTCGAGGCGGAGTAGAAATTTTTCAAGCGCCGGGCGCGGGCCCTCTGCTTCGAGGAAGACACCCTGTGGAGAATTATTGACCCAGCCGCGCAGTCCCAATTCGGACGCGAGGCGGAAAATGAAGGGTCGGAACCCGACGCCCTGCACCGCGCCCCGAACGGCGATCTTCAATCGCGTTGCTGGCGGCGCATTCACAAACAAATCCTTTCAGCGCTCGATCTCGAAGCTTTCCAGCACCATGTCCGTGGAGTTCACGGCCTTGACCTCCACCGAGGCGCATTTCGGGCAGACGTCGGGCAGATGATGGCCGTGGAATTTGTGGCCGCATTGATTGCACACCAGCGTCGGTTCAACCTCGGTCAGCTGGAGCGTGGCGTCCTGAACGAGGGGGATTTCCTTTTTGACGATATCGAAACTGAACTGCATGTGGTCACTGCTGTGGCTGGTAAGGGAATTGAAACGGATTTTGACCGATTTCACGCGTTTGGCCTTTTGCGCGGCGGCCTGTTTTTCAACGGTTTCCAGAATGGCGCGGACCAGATGAACTTCATGCATAAATTAGTGTGCTGCGGGGCCGGCAGGCTTGTCAACCCGCCAGACGGCAAAGGTTTTTGATTTCCTGGACGGCTGTTTCAAAGCCACGTTGGGCGGCGGGCGAAAGGCCGTCGCCAAAACCGAGTTTCACGGCGGGAATGGTGAGCCACCAGGCCTCGGGCGCATGACCAAAAACGTCGCGGGCCAGGGCCAGCATTGTGCGCGGGTCGGCGGCATGCGCCATAAGCTGGGACGTCTGGCCGGGCGCGAGCTTGCGCAATTGCACTTCGGTGGGCGCATCCACGGCGGCATCCACAAAAATCACCGTGCGCGCCCGGGAAATCGGCTCGGCGTGTTCGGGCGAAAGCTGCTGGCAAGTCAAAGTGCGAACATCCGGCAAATGCAATTCTTCGATCGCCTCGACGACCCTGGGGCCCACGCCGTCGTCGCAACGCAACGGGTTGCCGTAGCCGATCACCAGCAGGCCGGTGATGGGGGACTCTATTACGGTTCTGCTCACGGGTGACCTTTAAATGTTATAATTCCGCGCGCCAACATCCTCAACCGATGCCGGTACGCGGGGCAACAGCAAAACCGCGAGCAACCAACCATAGACCATCGAATCCAAAAACAGTTCGACGGCATGAATACTTCGCAGCGTCCACGGCATCCAGTAAGCCTGAAGCAACCCGTAAAGTCCGGCAACGACGAACAAGCCCAGGCCGAGGGTCCACGCAAAGCGTTGCCGCGATCCCGGCCAGGCAACGAGAATCGGCAACACAGCCAGCAAGCAGACAAGGCTGCGCAGGCATTGTACGCCGATGACGACGCCCAGGGATGGCAGCTGCAGGTCAAACGACTCATTCTGATAAAACTTCCCGACCATCAGACCCACCGGCATGCCAAAAAAGAAATAGACCACCGGAAAGGCCAGCACCACCAATGAAAACCGGACAATCCACTGCCCGCCGGTTCGATGGTCAAGGAATCGGTGGAACGCATTCAACCACGGGAGCCCGGCCATGCGACCATCGAACAACCACACGATTGCGCCGGCCACAGAGATGGATAGAGACAGCATGGTCACCATCATCGTCGGTTCGCCGCCGATGGTGGTGAAGATGCTGGCTTCAATCGTGTTGTTGATGCCCAGCCAGGCGAACACAAACCAGGCGATGACCAAAAAACGCGATCGACGATTCCCTGCGAGTGGTGGCGATAACGCGACGAGGGCGAGGGAAAGCACAAAACCACCGACGAGGCAGAGCAGACCCAGTAATGGCATATCGACCGGTCCGGGAAGTTTGGGTTGTTCCAGATGCAAGGCGCTTGAGACGATGCCGCCGACCAACGTGCCCACCACCGAGCTCAGCGCGCAAAGACAAATTTTTCCGATAGATTTGATCACGTCATACCGATTTTGATTTGTCCGGCTGAAAGCGCTTCTTCCGGCGTCGCTCGGAAATCCTTGCCATCAGTTTTGGAAGAAAACCCAGCGCCAGGAACGCCGGCACGACAACGAGCATCGCCCGAAACACCCAATTCGTAAGTCTCCAGACATAAGGACTGAAAAACTTGTCGGCGACCGGATCGTAAGCGTTGGGTGCGAGCGCGTGTTTTCCCCAGGCCATGGCGCCGTTGGCGTACCAGCCGAACGCGAGGCCGCCCATCGCCACCGGCGCAATCGCCATGCCGCCCATGGCGAACACCAACCCCACCGCGACGCTCCCGCAGGCGAACATCCCCACCGCGATGACCGAAAAGGAAACCACTCCGTAGCCAAAGATGCCACAGGCGATCACCCCCACCGCCACGTCACCAAAGGCGATAATACCTCGCGGCGCGGTGCCAACGGCGATGATGGCCCGCGCGCTGCGCTTGCGGCCCGTGGCCGGATTCACGCCGACGGCCACGTGCAGGAGCGGCCAGCCGAATAATGTGGTTTTTGTACGATATTCGTAGCTCAGTTTCCAACTCACTTCCGGTGAAAGTCTTGAAGTAACGCCGGCAATCTTTTCCAGGCGCAACCGGACTTCACTGGCACTCTGGCAACGTTGCCGGGGATTTCTCTCCAGGGCGTGCAACACCAGTTCATCGAGCCGCGGGTCCACCGCCGCCTTTTGTGAGGGGAGCTCGAAACGGCCCAACGGCAATTCGCCGGTGAGCATTTCGTAAAGCAGAACGCCCAGCGAATAAATGTCCGCGCGTTGGTCCACGGCGAGCGGTTTTTCGAGCTGCTCCGGCGCCATGTAATGCATCGTGCCCAGGACCTGACCGGATTGCGTCAACTGGATGTCTTTGGGCCCCGGTTCCAGCAGTTTGGACAGACCGAAATCCGCAACCTTCACGCGGCCTTTCTGGTCCATCAGAATATTTTCGGGCTTGATGTCGCGATGAACAATGCCCTCGCCGTGCGCGTATTCCAGCGCCTCACAAATCTGAGGCAAGATGCCCAGGGTTTCCCGCGGCGTCAGACGGTGCGTTTGCAACAGTTGCCGCAGATTCACTCCATCCACAAACTCCATCAGGAAATAATAAAGCGAACCGGATTTTCCGAGGTCAAAAACCGTAACGATGTTCGGATGGCTGAGCCGGGCCAGGGCCCGCGCTTCGCGGGCGAAACGTTCGGCAAAGGCAGGTTCGGTGGAAATTTCGGGAGGCAGAATTTTGAGCGCCACCGTCCGGTCGAGTCCGCGCTGGCGTGCTTTGTAAACCGCGCCCATGCCGCCGTGACCGAGCAGGCCGAGAATTTCGAGTTGCGGGAACAGACTTCCCAGCGCGAGCGGATGCGGCGGGGAAAAACCAGCGCCTGGGCGCGGCGACGGCTCAAGCGTTACCCCCGCCTCAAGGCATTTGGCACACAGCCTCTGCGTTGAATCCGCAGGAAGCTCGGCCTGGCAAGACTCGCAAATTCGTAGCGTTTTCATTTCACCGAAGGGCAGGACGTGCCTGTTTACAGTTTCGGCCCGGCCCGGGAAATTGTTCTCCCCGCAATTTGGCCATTAATCCACCCTTCTTGCGTTCAACGAAAAGGAGGCAGCGCCGCGCGCCCGGGACGCGCCTCCGGTTCAGCCGGTGTGGTTCAAAGCGGCCACAATTTTCACTCGCGTTTCAATATCACCACCCGCGTGCTCGGGCCGGAAATGAAATCGACCGGACGTTGGGGATCGCCCGGCGGAGCCACGGCGATTTTCAAGTCATTACCCTGTTGTTCGTAAATCGCCAGTGCGGTCACGCCAACATTTTGCGGCGACTCTTGAATGGCGAGGTCCATTTGCCTCGGCTGCGTCTTTTCGTCCAAAACAAAAACGCCGCGGCACCAGTCATTGGACTGCGCACCGCGAAACTCCAATTGATTGCCGGCAATCGTTGCTTTGCACTCTGCATTGGGCGGTGACGCCTCGTGCCCCGCCCACTGCCCTTCCAGGCTGGTCTTGACCGTTTTCTGCCGGCTGCAACCTACCGCCACGCTTAACAACAGCACCGCCAACAACCAGCGTTTTGTGGAATCTATTTTCATTCTGGCTCCCCGTTTCGGTTTTGCCTGGACTAACCGCGTGCCATTTCGTTGAGCACCGTGCCATCCGGGGCGATGAGTTGCACGCGCAATGGCATCTGGCCGACGGCGTGAGTGGAACAACTCAGGCACGGGTCGTAACAGCGGATGCCGTGTTCAATCCGGTTGAGCATCGGTTCAGGAATGTCCTTGCCGTGCACATAATGTTTCGCGATCTGCGCCACGGTCTGGTTCATCGCCAGGTTGTTCTGGCCGGTCGCGACGATCAGATTGACCTTCTGGAGCAGGCCGTTGGCGTCCACGGTGTAATCATGGAACAGCGTGCCGCGCGGGGCTTCGCTGACGCCCACGCCGCGCAGGCTGTTGATGCCGGCGTCGGCGCGCAGGTTGTCGCTGAACAAATCGGGATCATCCAGGTAACGCTCGACGTATTCCAGCGAGGCGAGGATTTCGATCAATCGCGCGTAATGATAGAGGAACGACGACGTGACCGCGCCGCGGCCCATTTGTTTGAAGTTCTTCAACTCGGCATCCGCCCGGGGCACGCCCATCTGTTCGCAGATATTCAGGCGCGCGAGCGGGCCGACGCGATACATGCCGTCCGCCAGGCCCAGCGGCAGGTAATAAGGCGACTTGAGATACGACGAATTTTGGACGGATTCACCGATGAACTCGTAATACTTTTGCGGATCAAGCTGGTCGGCGATGATGCTGCCGCTGCTGTCGGTGAACCGCAACTTGCCGCCGTGATGTTCCCAGGTGCCGTCGGGCGCGACGAGTCCCATGAACAGCGACGGGAAATTTCCGAAGATTTGGACCTCGCGTTGATGGCTGGTGAGGGTCTTTTTGAAGAGATCGAACGCGACCTGCGTGGTGGCGAAGGTTTCCGGCAGCCACGCACGGATTTTCGCCCGGCCTTCCTCGGTCAGCGGACTGCGCACGCCGCCGGGCACGGCCCATGCGGGATGAATTTTTTTGCCGCCGAGAACTTCGATGATTTCCTGGCCGAACTGGCGCAGACGGATGCCGGCACGGGCGAGATCGGCATTCGAGGCGATGAGACCAAAAACGTTGCGCTGCGCCTGCGGCGTGTCCCAGCCCATCAGGAAATCCGGCGCGCTCAGATGGAAAAAGCTCAACGCGTGACTCTGGATGAACTGGCCGAGGTTCATCAACCGGCGGAGCTTGTCGGCAGCGGGCGGGATGTTGACGGCCATGATGGCGTCGCCCGCTTTGGCCGAGGCGAGCAAATGGCTGACCGGACAGATGCCGCAGATGCGCGGGGTAATGCCGGGCATTTCGCTGTAGGGCCGGCCTTCACAAAATTTCTCGAAGCCGCGGAATTCCACGACATGGAATATGGCGTCAGACACGTTGCCGGCGTCATCCATGTAAATGCTGATCTTGGCGTGGCCTTCGATGCGGGTTACCGGATCAATGACGATGCGTTTTGACATAAATTATTATTTCCGCCCCCGCCCCATCCCTCTCCCCGCCAGGCGGGGAGAGGGTGGCCCCGTCTCCGCGGAACCGGGTGAGGGATTTATCCACATTTCAATCATGTGAGTTTGTCGTTTCGCCCACCGCTGTATTGTACAGGCGCTCAACATAGTGAACGAATTCAACGTAAGCCGTCACGTATTCGCGCCCGGCGGCCACATTGTCATCCGCGTGTTTTTTCTTTTCCAAAACCTTTGCATACCGGTCCCGGATGCCGGCAGCCACGGCATCGGTCAGGTCTTTCACCACGGCGTCCGCGTTGCCGGATTCGATAGCTTTGTCGGCAGCGGCGACGCCCGGCTCGAGCGGCGTGCCGGACGGTTTCAAACCGCTGTAGGGTTCGCCTTCGCTGGCGCGGTGAACCCG
>DATEGR010000413.1:0-2516 GCA_035279985.1 Verrucomicrobiia bacterium | reverse complement strand
GGGCGAAATCAAGATTTCCAGCCTGCACAATTTCTGTCCGCTGCCGATGGGGGTGACCCATGCCGCGCCGAACCTGTACGAGTTTTCCGCCGAGAAGGACTACGAACGTGAACTGGCCATCCGTTACACGCTCCAGACCTTTGAATTCGCCCGGCGCGTCCAGGCGCCGGCCGTGGTCCTGCATCTGGGCAGCATGGAATTGAAGGATTATACCGGCCGGTTGTGCGACCTGCTCGAACGCGATGGGGTCCAATCGCCCAGGTTCGAGAAACTTCGCGCCGAAGCCGTGGCCAGACAGGAAGCGGTGAAGGGAAAATTTGTCGCGCACCTGTACGAAACGCTCCGCAAACTTCTGCCCGAAGCCGAAAAACGCGGTCTGAAGCTCGGTTGCGAAAACCGGCAGGCGCTGGAAGAAATCCCGCTCGAAAGTGATTTCATGTCGTTCTTTCACGAGTTTACCAGCCCGGCCGTCGCCTACTGGCATGACGTTGGCCACGCGCAAATCAAGGAAAACCTCGGTATCATCCGGCATGTGCAGCACCTGGAATCACTCGCTTCGCGCCTGGTTGGCTTTCACATCCACGACGTGCAGTTTCCCGACCGCGACCACGCCGCGCCCGGCACCGGCATGATTGATTATGCCGCGCTCAAGCCGTTCGTGAAGCCGGAGCACATCAAGGTGTTCGAACTCAACCCGGGATTGCCGGTCGAAGCCGTCAAATCCGGCGTCGCGCATGTCAAAGCCATTTGGGGCGACGGATAGCTTCCAACGCAAAGCCGCAAAGGCGCAGAGAAAATTTATGTCCCGCAATTTGATTCTGATTTTGGAAGACAACGAAGACAGAATTAAGGACTTTCAAAATGCTGTGGCATCTCTTGGCAAAGCTTTCTCCGTCCAAATTTGGAACGACGCTCCAAACATGATTGCCGAATTGCCTTCAGTTTTGAATCAATCCTGTTTGATTTCACTCGACCACGACCTGAACCCTCAAACAAATGGCGCCGTAGATCCGGGTACGGGTTTGGAAGTTGCTGAATTGCTGGCAAAACATTCGCCGATTTGTCCTGTGCGGATTCACTCAACGAATTATGAAAAGGCTTGGTCAATGCATAACGAACTGCGTTTTGGTGGCTGGCAAGTTGATCGCGTTGGTCCAATCGGTGATGATTGGATTCAATGTTTGTGGCTTCCAAAGGTGAAGTTGTTGTTGAAAGTTCTCAATTAACCTTGCGTCTTTGCCTCTTTGCGCCTTTGCGCCTTTGCGTTAAAATTTTCTGATGAATTCTTCGCCCCGCGAAACCGCCGTCGACATCGTCCGCCGCTTGCAGCAGGCGGGCTTCGCGGCCTTCTGGGTCGGCGGCTGTGTGCGTGATTTTCTACTCGGACGCGGACCCCAGGATTACGACATTGCCACGGACGCGCGCCCGGAACAAATCGAGAAACTGTTCAAACGCACGCTGGCCGTCGGACGGAAATTCGGCGTGATGATTGTGGTTGAAGGCAAACAGCATTTCCAGGTCGCCACTTTCCGTGCCGAGGCGGAGTACCGGGATGGCCGGCGTCCGGGAAAGGTGGTTTTCAGCAGTGCCGAAGCGGATGCGCAGAGGCGTGATTTCACCGTCAACGGACTTTTCTTTGATCCGATTGCGGAGAAACTTCACGATTGGGTCGGCGGCGAAAAGGATCTCCGCGCGAAAATCATTCGCACGATCGGCGCACCGGAGGAACGGTTTGCCGAGGATCATTTGCGCCTGCTGCGCGCGATCCGGTTCGCGGCGCAACTGGGATTTGAAATCGAGCCGGAGACGTTTGCTGCCGTCAAAAAGCTCGCGCCGAAAATCGAACTCATCAGCGCCGAGCGCATTCGGGATGAACTGATAAAATTGTTTGCGCCGTCTGAGAATTTCGCAGCCGCCGAAGTGACGAGGCGGACTTCGACAGTTTCAGGCCATCCGCCTCCTCACGTCAGCGGCTACAAGAGCACAGGCGCCGCGCGCGGGCTGGTTCTGCTGCGTGACAGCCGATTGCTCCCGGGAATTCTGCCCGAACTGATTGCCACCCTCCTTTGCCAGCAATCGCCGGATTATCATCCGGAAGGCACGGTGTTCGAACACATCCGGTTGATGCTCGAAAAAATGCCGCCGGATGCGTCGCCGTCACTGCCATGGGCGGTAATTTTGCATGACATCGCAAAACCCGCCACCGCCGAACGCGATCCGGTGACCGGCACGATTCATTTCTATGGCCACGAAAAGGTCGGCGCGGCGCTGGCGGAACGGATTTTACAGCGGCTCCGGTTTCCCAAAAAGCAAATCGAGGAAATCGTGGCGTGCGTGCGACAGCACATGCAGTTCAAGGACGTAAAACAGATGCGCAAGGCGACGTTGCGGCGGTTGTTGATGCGCAAGACGTTTCCGCTGGAACTGGAATTGCACCGGCTTGATTGCCTCGGCTCGCACGGCCATCTGGATCATTACGAATTTCTGCTGGCGCAGGCGGCGGAATTGAAAAAGAA
>DATEGR010000412.1:0-6833 GCA_035279985.1 Verrucomicrobiia bacterium | reverse complement strand
GGGGCGCTGCCGCCCACTTGAAAACGGCCGGTCAGAATCACAGGCCGGCCCACGAAAAGGTCCGGCACTTCGTGTGGAAAGACCTCGCTCACCTGCATTCCACCCCAGTCAATCGCAATGTCAGTCAGGCCCGGATGACTGATACGCTCGAAGAAATCTTCCATAATGGCGGCAGCGTCATCGCGCGAGCCGAGGTAAGCAACAGCCCCGCGCCCCGCCCGGGCCATGCCGTCAATCAAATAGCGGTTTACGGCGGAACCGATGCCAAAACTAAAAATGCGCGAGGCCCCCAGCCGCTTGTGGATTTCGCCCAGGATCTCAGTTTCGTTGCCGATGTATCCGTCAGTCAGGAAACAGACAAAACGCAATCGGTCGGGGTCATGCGAAAAATCCAGCGCGGCTTTTATGCCTTCGATCATCATCGTTCCGCCTTCGCCCTTCAGGTCGTGGAGGTATTCTATCCCTCGCTGAATATTTTCCGGGGTGGCCTCGAGCGGTGCCGGGCCGAGTTTGGAAGCAGTGATTGAAAAGCTGATGATTTGGAATGAGTCGCCGGGCTGCAACAGCTTCAAACCGCGCTCGACGGCGGCCTTGGCCTGGTCAATCGGCCGGCCGCTCATGCTGCCGGAACAATCGAGCACAAAAACCATTTCCATCGGTTGGCGGGTGAGATTTCTCAGTTCCTTGGGCGGATATAGCATCAGAGTGAAAAATCCTCCGCGTTCATCCCGGTATGTGAGCAGATCGGATTTGATTTTCTCGCCTGCAACCCGGTAACGCAGAACGAAATCACGGTTCGGAATGCCGTCCTTTGGTTTGAGGGCAATCTTGAGCCGTTCAGGCGACGGCGATTCATGCGTCACATCGTGCGTCGCACAACGGAATTCTTCGATGGTTACACCCGCGTTTACATCCAGTTGCAGAGAGATATCGTGGCCGCTGCGTTCGCCCGGCCTGAGATATTGCACTTCCGTGTGCTGGCCGGATATGCCCGCGTCCCCGCGTCCCGCCGCTCCGATGCCATTGGTCATGCCCGGCGGATTGAACCGCGGCCCGACCACCATCGGAAACACAAATTCATACCAGCCGTCCGCATATTCCAGTGTCTGATAATATCGGATGGTCACGTCAATTTCCTTGCCCGGCTCGATGTTTGCGACCGATTGCCGGAACACATTCGGGCGCTCTTCCGTCAACAGCGAGGCGACATAGCCCTGGCGCTTTGCCTCCTGATAAATCTGCTCGGCTTCCTTGCGTTCTCGGATGATGCCGCGAATCTGCCGGTCGCCGATGGTCATGATGAATTCATTGACCGCCGCGTTGTGTGGTAAAGGAAAAACATAGACCGCCTCAATCCTGCCGGAGTACGGATTGTAAAATTGCTGGACGACATCAACCGAACCGATGTAACCGCTCACCGAGGCGTGGACATCCGTATGCTTGAGCGGCATCGGAACTTCCTTGTCTTCAACCTCCGCCATCAAGGAACCGGTCCCGGGGGAATCCCCGGCTGGTTTGGTCCCGGAGTCCGACGACCGGGCAATAATCCAAAGTTCGCTGTCATCCAGAGGCACACCGATGGAGCGAGCGGTCAAATTGGATTCGGGTATGCCGCCAGCCAATACCCCTCCGCTTGCTGCCATCGCGGCTGGAACTCCCGCCGAAGTTACCCCCGAAGGGATAGGAGTTGCACCGTATGGTCTATGGTTGGCACATCCGGACCACAAGATCACGGCGGCCATGGCGAGCGAAACAGCGATTTTGAAATACCAGGAACTTCGAGGAATTTTGAATTTCATTTTGTCTTTCTTTCTTCAACGCTGGTTTCCGCCGGGATTCTGTTTCCGGTTGTATCGGCCGCCGTCTCCAGCTTGAGTGCGAACTCCGGTTCCACAGCGCGAGCAGTTTGGAGGTGAATCGTGGCCACGCGCGTCTTTCCCTTCGGCAGGTTATCGACGGTGTTCGTGCTGAATGCGGCGATGATGACACGCTCGTGTTGCATCGCCTGCGGATCATAAAATGGCGGTTCGGAAAACGCCGGTGATTCACCACCCTCAATCCCGACAATTTTGGCGGCGCTGGCAGCGTTGGTAACGGAGAATTCAAGCTGGTAGGCGGCAAGCGGCATTTCTTTTGAATCCACGTAGATGTCCACGGCCCGAAATTGGACGGCGGCATCGCCTGCCGATTGGGCGGTAATCCGGCCGCAAGTCAACCCCATCAGAATGGCCAGCAGTATTTTCAAGACCGACCGCCTTTCTTCAATGTGACGGCCTGGGCGGCGAGGATTTCTACATCGCGTTGATCCACGACCCCGTCACCGTTTAAATCCAATCCCGCAGCGACTTTCCGGCCCGCCTGCAACTCACGGGCAAGTTGAAAAGCATCGAGAATATCCACCCGTCCGTCGTGATTGACATCCATTCGCGCAATCGCTGGAGTTACAGCGGCCGGCTTCACAAAAAGGAAAACCAAACCGAGCACAGCCAGACACGCTGCCGCCCAAACCGGCCAATTGAGCCAGAAGCGAAAAGCACCGGGCCCGGAACGTTGTGGCCTGGCGAGGCGACGGTGCGCGGCCAGGAGTACGACCGAATCAATGGCGGGTGGCACGAACACACGCCGCGCCGGCAATTCCTTGAGTGCAGCGACCAGTTTCTCCGGCGCTTGCGGTTCCTCACCGTCGCGGCGTGTGTTGATGTCACCCTGTTTCATGTTCAAAAGGTTAAGTGCGTAACACTGGCAAAAGGTTCATTCTTCGAAATACTGCCGGGCACGTTTGTCCTGCCGCAGGGCCTCGAGTGCGTTGTGCAACCGGGATTTAACGGTGCCGAGCGGGACTTCAACCGCTTCGGCAATTTCCGTCAGCGCCAGGCCGTCCACATACCGCAACTGCAGAACTTCACGGTGCTCTTCGGAAAGATTTGCGAGCGCGACTGCCAGATCGTTTTCCGAACCAGCCGGCCTATCGGCGGTTGCCAGCTGTTCAAACCGTGGTTGGGCGGATTCCGTTGATGGATAGCGCGCCAGCTTGCGGCGGGCGGCAATCGAAAGGTTTTTGACTGCCGGATAAAGGAACGTTTTCAAATTCGCCGTCAGGTGGAAACCCGGAAATTTCTTTAGAAAATAGAGAAATGTCTCCTGCATGACATCAGGCGCCAGGTCGTCGTTGCCAGTGAACCGGCAGGCAAGTGTGACCACCCAATCGCGGTAGCGAAAGTACAGGACTTCGAAAGCGGCGCCATCACCGGTATTGATGGCGGCGATGAGCTGCTGATCGGTGCGTGAATCGTTCTGATTTTGCGATTCCACCGGGTTCTCTGATAACGTGTTAGCGGTCATTGTCCACAGCCTGGCGCCGTGGCTTCAAGCAATTAAGTGTCTGTTGGCCATAAAAGGTTCAGATAAAATATCGCCGTACTCTCTGGTCGTCAGGCCATTCGCGTCATCCGGGCCACGTGAAGGTGTGCAATTCGCACATTAACAAATGGTTCGCCGAAAGTTTGTCCTGCTTCGGGTCAATCACTGGCTTGAATTACAGTTTGGTTCGCGTCATGCTGGCGGTGTTCCGCAGGTATGAAATCAAACGATTTTTCCGACGCGCGGGTGCTGGTCACCGGCGGCGCGGGTTTCATTGGCAGCGCGCTGGTCTGGGCGTTGAACCGGGACGGCTGCGACCATATCGTCGTTTGCGACCGACTCGGCACGGATGAAAAATGGCGCAACCTCACGCCGCTGCGCTTCGCCAATTACATCGAGGCCGACGAGTTGCTGCCGCGACTGCAAAACGGCGCGCTGGGGAAATTTGACTTGATCCTCCACCTCGGCGCGTGTTCGTCCACGACCGAGCGCGACGCGAGCTATCTCATTCGCAACAATTACGAGTTTACCAAAGACCTCGCCGCGTGGGCGCTCGCCAACAAAACGCGGTTTGTTTACGCCTCGTCCGCGGCAACCTACGGCGACGGCTCGGCGGGCATGGAAGACCAGGATGCCAGACTCGATGCCTTGCGCCCGCTGAATATGTATGGCTACTCGAAGCACCTGTTTGATTTGCATGCCAAACGCGCCGGGTTTTTAAGCCGTATCGTCGGGCTGAAATATTTCAATGTCTTTGGTCCCAACGAGGATCACAAAGGTGACATGCGGTCGGTCGTCCATAAAAGTTTCGGGCAGGTGCGCGAAACCGGGGTTATCCGGTTGTTCAAGAGTTACCGCAAAGATTACCGCGACGGCGAACAGAAGCGTGATTTTCTTTACGTCAAGGACGCCGTCGCCATGACGCTGCACCTGGCCGCCAGGGAAAAAGCCAATGGCTTGTTCAATATCGGCAGCGGCGCGGCGCGGACGTGGCTGGATCTGGCGCGCGCAGTTTTCACCGCGTTGAAACGGGAGCCGAAAATCGAGTTCATCGAGATGCCCGAAAGCATCCGCGATAAATACCAGTATTTCACGGAGGCGAACCTGGGCCGGTTGCGCGCCGCCGGTTACAAAGCGCCGGTCACCTCGCTCGAAAACGCTGTGACCGATTACGTCCGCAATTATCTCGTGCCGGGCAAACGATTGGATCCGACGACGGCGTGACTTTTTGGCTGGAACCATGCCGCAGGACAGGCGTCGCGCCTGTCTCTGACTTTAAAATTCACGCCTTGAGGCGAGTTCCTGGTCTAGCAGATGCCGCATTGTTCGGTGAATGAAAATTTCAAGACGGAGACAGGCGCGACGCCTGTCCTGCATACGCTGGTGCCAGCTCCGTCCAAAATTTCACCGCAACGTGACTTGCCGTTAACAACCATTCCGTCAATCCTTCTTGCATGAATGGCAAATCGTTCGTCCTCGTCACCATTGCGTTCGCCGGATTCGGCTTTCATGGTTTCGCCGCTGATTTCGACCAGACCGCCGAAATTGTCGGTCGCAACACCAACGGTTTCGAAACGCCGGTCAATCAACTCGTCACGCCCGCCGGAACTTTGGTTGAACTGCCCGACATAAGACCGAACGCACTTGCGCTGAGTCCGGACGGCAAACGGCTCGTCACCGCCGGTTTGACCCGCAGGTTGATCGTGATTAATCCGGCAACCGGAACAGTCCTGCAACGGGTGCGGTTGCCTGCGGATGATAAAATCGCTCCGGCCGAATCCGTTTCGAGCGGCATTCTCCAACCAAATGAACAAGCCAAGCTCAGTTTCACCGGCCTTGCCTTTTCGCCCGATGGCTCGCGGATTTACCTGGCCAATGTCAATGGCGACATCAAGGTTTTCAGCGTTGACCCGGACCACCAGGTCGCGCCGCTATATTCCCTTCCGCTGCCGCCGGCCAATGCGCCGTTGCGCCAGGCGGAAATTCCGGCCGGCATCGCCGTTTCACCGGACGGAAAAAAAATCTATGTTGCGGGCAACCTTTCCAACCGGCTGCTTGAACTCGACGCCCTGACCGGAAAAGTTTTGCGAACGTGGGATGTGGGAGTGGCGCCGTTTGATGTTGTCCTGGCCGGCCGGAAAATTTACGTGAGCAATTGGGGCGGGCGGCGGCCGGGCCCGGACAGCCTGACCGGACCGGCCGGTGACGGCATGAAGGTGCGCGTGGATGCGCGTTCCATTGCCAGCGAAGGCTCGGTCTCGGTGATTGATCCCAACACGAATTCCGAACTCCGAACTCCGAACTCCGAACTCCTGACGGGTCTGCACGCCTGCGCCCTGGCGTTGTCGCCCGATGGCCGGTGGCTCGTTGTGGCCAATGCGGGCAGCGACACCGTGAGCGGCATTGACACGCGCACGGACAAAATCGTCGAGATTGTTTGCGCGCGGCCGAACCCGGCGGATTTGTTCGGCGCACAACCGAACGCGCTGGCCTTCGATAAAAAGGGAAAAACGCTGTTCGTTTGCAACGGCACCCAAAACGCCGTTGCCGTTTTCCACTTCAAACCCGGTAAATCCAAATTGCTCGGGCTGATTCCCGTCGGCTGGTTCCCCGGCTCCATTGCGTACGACGCGAAACGGAAGGAAATTTACGTGGCGAACCTCAAAAACCTCAGCCCGGGAATTCGAAGCCACACCGCCGAGACGGAGTTCAATTCCAAACAGTATTACGGTTCGTTGTCACTCGTGCCGGTGCCGTCGAAAAAGGAATTGATGACATACACCAGAACGGCCTTGGCCGACTTGCGTTATCCGCTGCTGGCACAAGCCGCGTTGCCGGCGCGCGCGGACCAGTCGGCGCGGCCGGTGCCGGAACGCGTCGGCGAGCCGAGCGTTTTTCATCACGTCGTTTACATCATCAAAGAAAACCGGACCTACGACCAGGTCCTGGGCGACGTCCGGGAGGGGAATGGCGACACGAATTTGTGTACGTTTGGCGAAACCGTCACGCCCAATCAGCATAAGCTCGTCCGCGATTTCGTGCTGCTGGACAACACCTATTGCTGCAGCATCCTGAGCGCGGACGGCCATCAATGGACGGATACGGGCATCGCGATGGATTACGTGGAGCGCGGGTTTGCCGGCTGGCCGCGCAGCTATCCGGCGGGCGGCTTTGGCGAAGAAGGCCGGGACGCGCTGGCCTATTCACCGGCGGGTTTCATCTGGAACGACGCGCTCGCCCACGGCAAAACGGTGTGCGATTTCGGTGAATTCACCACCGCTCACAAAAAATGGAAGGATTCCGACCACAAAGGCGAACCAGGTTTTCTCGATTGTTACCATGATTTTCTGGGCGCCTCGAACGCCATTGTCTATTCGTGTGAACCGGACATCGAAGCATTAGAGCCGTATCTCATGACGAACACGATCGGGTGGGATTTGGACGTGCCGGACGTCTGGCGCGCCGCGCAATTC